>NZ_LZZV01000016.1:0-1774 GCF_014170385.1 Delftia sp. UME58 | reverse complement strand
ACCCACAACCTTCGGTTTTGGAGACCGACGCTCTGCCAATTGAGCTATGCCCCTAAAACACTACTGGCTTGCACTACTACATTCACTGACTTTCCGGGCCTGCCACCCTACCTTTTCAGGAAATTAGGCGCAAACGATCGCGGAGCCAAACATCATAACACTTTTACGGCAAAAATGGGTAGAGGGACTTTTCGTCCTCTCTACCCACTTGGGTATTGCTTACTTCAGGATCTTGGCGACGACGCCGGCGCCGACGGTACGGCCGCCTTCACGGATAGCGAAACGCAGGCCTTCTTCCATGGCGATCGGAGCCAACAGCTTGACCGTCATGGCCACGTTGTCGCCCGGCAGAACCATTTCCTTGTCGGCCGGCAGCTCGATCGTGCCCGTCACGTCCGTCGTGCGGAAGTAGAACTGGGGACGATAGCCCTGGAAGAACGGAGTGTGACGGCCGCCTTCTTCCTTGGACAGGATGTACACCTCGGACGTGAAGTCCGTGTGCGGGGTGATCGAGCCCGGCTTGGCCAGAACTTGGCCGCGCTGGACGTCTTCACGCTTGGTGCCGCGCAGCAGGATGCCCACGTTGTCGCCGGCTTGACCTTGGTCGAGCAGCTTGCGGAACATTTCAACGCCCGTGCAAGTCGTCTTGACCGTCGGAACCAGACCCACGATTTCGATTTCTTCGCCGACCTTGACGATGCCGCGTTCGATACGGCCAGTCACCACCGTGCCGCGACCCGAGATCGAGAACACGTCTTCAACCGGCATCAGGAACGCGCCGTCAACAGCACGCTCAGGCGTCGGGATGTACGAATCCAGCGCATCGGCCAGAGCCATGATGGCTTGCTCGCCCAGTTCGCCCTTGTCGCCTTCCAGCGCCAGCTTGGCCGAACCCTTGACGATCGGGGTGTCATCACCCGGGAAGTCGTACTTCGACAGAAGTTCGCGAACTTCCATTTCCACCAGCTCGAGCAGCTCGGCGTCGTCAACCATGTCAGCCTTGTTCAGGAAGACGATGATGTACGGCACGCCAACCTGGCGCGACAGCAGGATGTGCTCACGCGTTTGCGGCATCGGACCGTCAGCGGCCGACACGACCAGGATCGCGCCGTCCATTTGAGCCGCGCCCGTGATCATGTTCTTCACATAGTCAGCGTGGCCCGGGCAGTCAACGTGCGCGTAGTGGCGCGCTGCCGTTTCGTACTCGACGTGGGCCGTGTTGATCGTGATGCCGCGAGCCTTTTCTTCAGGAGTCGCATCGATCTGGTCGTAGCCCTTGGCTTCGCCACCGAACTTGTTCGACAGAACGGTCGTGATAGCTGCCGTCAACGTCGTTTTGCCGTGGTCAACGTGACCAATCGTACCCACGTTCACGTGCGGCTTGGTACGTTCAAACTTGCCTTTTGCCATGGCTGACTCCTGACCTGGATTGCGCTTCAGACTGAAGAAAAGAACTTGGAAATTTGTGGTGCCCATGGCGCGGATCGAACGCGCGACCTCTCCCTTACCAAGGGAGTGCTCTACCACTGAGCCACATGGGCATTTAAAAATCTTGGAGCGGGTGAAGGGAATCGAACCCTCGTCGTAAGCTTGGAAGGCTTCTGCTCTACCATTGAGCTACACCCGCGGCATACCCATTCACCTTCTCTTTCCCAAACCCTCAAAATCAAGGCCCGGAGAACCTTACAACCTTCTTTGCGAAGGTCGCCCAGTTCCCTAGGCCTAATTTTAAAATCCAGGCAGACATCGCCTGGATTCAGAGTTGGGTCTCTGG
>NZ_LZZV01000015.1:0-36929 GCF_014170385.1 Delftia sp. UME58 | reverse complement strand
CGGCGCGGATGATCGCGCGGCTGGAGGAGGCCGCTTCGGGGAGAGGCCTGCAGGCTGGGTGTTGTCCGCTGTCGAACCGTTGCAGACCCTCATCCTGGGCCTGCCGATATCGGCTTGGCAGCAGTTGCTGCTGATTGCGGACGAAGCTCCGACGGCAGCAATGCGGTCAGTGGCGGACCTTGACCTCGCTCAGATACTCCGAAGATTCACCCGCGCCGAGAGCGCCTCGGCACTCTCCTTGCGCTCGCTGTATCGGTCCACCAGGTAAGGGGTCGCGTCGCGAGTCAGCCAGGTGAACTTCACCAGTTCTTCAATCACGTCCACCACGCGCTCGTAGTACGAGGAAGGCTTCATCCGCCCGGTTTCGTCAAACTCCAGGAACGCCTTGGCTACGGAAGACTGGTTCGGGATGGTCAGCATGCGCATCCATCGGCCCAGCACGCGCATCTGGTTCACGGCGTTGAACGACTGCGAGCCTCCGCACACTTGCATGACCGCCAGCGTCTTGCCCTGCGTGGGCCGCACCGCCCCCATCGACAGGGGAATCCAGTCAAGCTGTGCCTTCAGGATGCTCGACATGGCGCCGTGGCGCTCGGGAGAGCTCCACACCATGCCTTCGCACCACAGCACCAGCTCTCGCAGTTCCTTCACCTTGGGATGGTCGTCAGGGGCACCGTCCGGCAGAGGCAGGTCGCGCGGGTCGAATATCCGCGTCTCCGCGCCCATGGCCTGCAGCAGACGGACGGACTCTTCGGCGAGCAAGCGGCTGTAGGACCGGTCCCGGAGTGAGCCATACAGGAGCAGGATGCGCGGCGGGTGCGAGGCCCGCTGAGCAGGAAACAGCCGAGCTCGGTCCAGCGATTGAAACGATGCCGTATCCAGGCTGGGGAGTTCACTGTGCGACACGGCGACCCTCCGCATCGATGACCTGTTCGCCGTCTTCCTTGGCAAAGGCCGCCTGTTGAGGCTTCGGCAGGATGTCCAGGACCAGCTCGGAGGGGCGGCACAGCCGCGTGCCCAGCGGGGTGACGACGATGGGGCGGTTGATGAGGATGGGGTGCTGGAGCATGAAGTCCACCAGTTGCTCATCGGTCCACTTCGGGTCGTCCAGGCCCAGTTCGTCATAGGGCGTTCCCTTTCGGCGCATGACGTGGCGCGTCGGCACCCCCATGGCGGCGATGAGCGCCTGGAGCGTCTGTCGGTCTGGTGGGGTCTTCAGGTACTCGATGACCGTGGGCTCTTCGCCGGAATTTCGAATCATCGCCAGCGTGTTGCGCGACGTGCCGCACGCAGGGTTGTGGAAGATGGTGATGTGGCCCATGGGACTCCTTGAGGATGGGTGCTACGCCAAGGTCAGGCGAATAGCGAGCGCGGCCAGCGTGACCGCCAGCACGGGAACGGTCAGGACGACGCCGACGCGGAAATACGGTCCCCAGCCGATGGTGGTTCCCTTGCGGGCAAGCACGTGCAGCCACAGCAGGGTCGCGAGGCTGCCGATGGGCGTTATTTTTGGCCCCAGGTCACAGCCTATGACGTTGGCGTACACCATGGCCTCCTTCACCAGGCCTGTGGCGGAGGACTGGTCAATGGACAGCGCGCCGACCAGCACGGTCGGCATGTTGTTCATCACGGAGGACAGCCCGGCGGCAAGAAAGCCTGTTCCCATGGCCGCGCTCCAGACGCCACCCGCTGCCAGCCGGTCCAGCAGGCCCGCCAGCGCACTGGTCAGCCCGGCGTTGCGAAGCCCGTAGACCACCAGGTACATGCCCAGGGAGAAAAGCACGATTTGCCATGGTGCCCCCATCACGACCTTGCGCGTGCTGATGACATGCCCCCGTGCCGCGACCGCCAACAGCGCTGCCGCGCAGACGCCGGCCACGACGCTGACCGGGACGCCCAGTGGCTCCAGCACGAAGAAGCCGAGCAGCAGCAGGGCCAGCACCACCCAGCCAGCCCGGAAGGTGGTCTGGTCCTTGACGGCAGCGGCTGCAGGCCTCAGCGAAGCTAGGTCATAGGTGGCGGGCAGGTCCTTGCGGAAGTACAGGTACAGAACGAGCAGGCTGGCAGCTACCGAAGCCAGGTTCACCGGCACCATCACCGAGGCATACCGGTTGAACCCGATGCCGAAGAAGTCGGCAGAAACGATGTTGACCAAGTTGGACACGACCAGCGGCAGGCTGGCCGTATCCGCAATGAATCCTGCGGCCACCACGAAAGCCAGAGTGGTGGCCGGCGAGAGGCCCAGCGCCGCCAGCATGGCCATGACGATGGGCGTCAGGATGAGCGCCGCGCCATCGTTGGCGAACACGGCCGACACAGCGGCCCCCAACAGCACGATGAAAGCAAACAGGCGCCTTGCGCTGCCGTTGCCCCAGCGTGCAACGTGCAATGCTGCCCACTCGAAGAATCCCGCCTCGTCCAGGAGCAGGCTGATGATGATGACGGCGACGAACGTGGCCGTCGCATTCCATACGATGCCCCAAACCATAGGGATGTCCGAGAGGTGCACGACGCCCAGGCCAAGGGCGAGCAAGGCGCCTGCACTGGCGCTCCAGCCTATGCCCAGGCCGCGAGGCTGCCAGATGACGAAGATCAGGGTGACAACGAAGATGAGGACCGCGAGGAGCATGGGCGCAGGTAGGTTGGCGCGCTGAGCAGCACGCAGGCGTAAGAAACGATGGGATGAAGGAAGATGCCCTGGTCAGCAGCAACTGGCCTTGTCTTGCGACACGGCGCACGCCACCCCCTGGCAGCAGTTCTCCGTGAGGTAGCCGAGCAGACCATTCATGTGCTCGAACGCCGCGCGGTAGACGAGGTGGCGGCTCGACCTCTCTTGCGTCACCAGCCCGGAACGGGTCAGTTCCTTGAGGTGAAACGAGAGTGTCGTACCCGGGGTTTCCAGAGCTTCGGCCATGACGCCGGGCGTCAGGCCCTCGGGGCCGACCACCACGAGGGCGCGAAAGATTCGCAGGCGCAGCGGGTGTGCGAGTGCGGCGAGAGAGTCAACGACTGCGGGTTCATCCATGCGAGGCATTATGCGATATTTCGATAATAATGGAAATATCGCAGCATTGGCGAAGTCGGTTTGTCCAATGTCTGCTTCGAGCTTGGAGCCGTCGTCTGGATGACTCCACTGAGCGTCGTCGACCAGCCTGAGGCATCATCTGCCGGGATGTCTGCGAGGACTGCTCCTGGCCGAACCAGCCCCCGATCATTCCATCCCAAAATCCACCCACCCCATCCCCACGCCCCGATTCACATGCCGCTGCCCACCCACCACAAATTCCGAATCCAGCGTGGCCAGTGCAACAGAGATCCAGGCGCCCTCTGCGTAATGCTCGCTGTGCCATGACAGCGATGAGCCGCATCGCCGGCAAAAGCAGCGCGTGATGCCGGGCGATGAGGCAAAGCAGCGCAATTGCTCCTGGCCCCGGGTGAAGACAAGGTCTTTGACCGGCACGCTGCCGTAGGTGGCGAATGCGGCGCCGTGGGCCTTCTGGCAGATGCGGCAGTGGCAGTGCGACACGGCCTTGGGGCTGGACCGCAGTTCATAGGCGATGGCGCCGCACAGGCAGCTGCCTGCCAGGGCAAGAGGGGGGCTATCCGGGGCGTTGCTCATGGTCGGTCGGGCACAAAAAAGGCGCATGCCATTGTGCATGCGCCCCAATGCCGCGACAGGGATGCGCGGCAACCCCAGGAGTCATCCGTTTCGTCAGTCGCCGATGACCTGCAGCCCGCTGCCATCCCCATGCGCCTGCAGGCACATTCTTCCGAGGTCGTTGAGAAAGCGCAGCACGGGCATCTCGCCCACGCAGGCGGGGATGGCGGCCATGATGTCGTTGTGCAGCTCCAGCAGCTGGTCGGCGGCCACGAACATGGCGGCGGATTCGCCGTAGTAGTGGCGCCAGAAGTCCTGCAGCAGGCCGTGCCGGGCCTTGCCTACGACCAGGGGATAGCCGTTTTCCCAGACCTGTGCGTCCATGGAAAGGCTGGCCAGGCCGGGGTCAACAGGCCGCGCGCTGGCGGGGATCAACAGTACACGTCGCATGTCCATGCTCATTTGCGTCTTCCAGGTGCGCCAGTGGACTCGGGCAACCCGGTCCGGGAGGAGGGTGAGAGGGTTCGCGCCGCAGGCGGCAGGAACCGGTTCCCACTTTATTCACGTGTGCACAACAAGAAAATTACAGCTGATTACATGCTGCGAGCGATGCGCCGTGTGCCTGCCGTTCTCCGCTCCGGTTCGCCGTTCAGGCGCTGCGCGCCCCGCCTTCGATCTGGAACGGAAAGTCCCCGAAGCGCAGGCTGCCGCGCCGCCTCTCCACCAGGGCGGGCGAGGCGGCGCATTCGGGCAGGGCGCTGAGGATCTGGTGCTTGGCGCGGAAGATCTGGATGTTCACGTACGAGGGCTCCACGCCCAGCATGCGCGAGAGTGCATCCAGTTCTATCCAGCCCTGGCTTGCGGGGGCCAGGCCTTTTTCTGCGTCCTGCTGGCGCACGCGCGCCAGGGTGACCAGGGTGTAGTGGTGTATGCGTTCGCCCAGCGCAATGGGCTTGCCGTCGCACAGGACGGTGAGGCTGGCGTGCTCTTCGTTCTGGCTGACGGTGAAGCGAAAGGACACCTCCGGCGGCTTGGGCGCACGCGGGTCGAAGCTGCTTTCCCGCGTGGATTCCAGGTCGTCGCATTGCACGAATTCCCAGCTGCCTGCCGAGGTGTGGACCATGGCGCCGTCCACCAGGGGCTCGGTGCCGTCGCCGGACTCCTGCAGCCAGCGGCCGTCCTGGAAGAAGACGTTGGCTTCGGGCTCCTGCGCGTCGGGCAGCAGGGTGCCGCGCGGGTTCAGGGCCAGGGGGCCGTCCTGGGGCAGGCCCGGGCCGGGGCTCAGGCAGGTGATGGGAGGTCCCAGGTCTTCCACGGTCCAGGCCGCTTCTGCGCCTTCGCCCATGCTGAGCTTGGCGCCCACCGCCAAAACGGTCCAGCGGCCGGCGACCAGGCGCACGCCGTTGAGCATGGTGCCGTTGCGGCTCTGGTCCACGATTTCCCAGGTCTGCCGGTTCCAGCGGAACAGTGCGTGGACCTGGGAGACGTCGGGCGCCTTCATGACGGTCTGGCAGACCGAGGGGTGGCGGCCGAAGGTATGCAGGGGCCGCAGCACGACGATGCGACCGTCGAGTTGGTTACGAAAGAGGGCCATCGCCTCGAATTCTCCTTGGGGCTTGTGTGAACAGGGGGTGGGCTGGGGGCGCATTGGCCCGGAGCCGGCAGCCTGTTGCCAAGCCGAGAGAGTACATGCCCGCTGCGCGTTTCAGTTTGTCAAACGTACAGCGCCTGCGGATTCATTTCCGATTCCTGCAGCGGCCGGCTGCGCCAGCCCAGGGCCACGGGTACGTCGCGCAGCCGTGGATTGCCCAGTTCCGGCCAGATATGGCACAGGCCGGGAATCACGACTTTGACGGTGTACAGGGGGATGTCGGGGCGCGAGTGGTCGTAGACGATGGTTTCCAGGCCCAGGCCGCGTGCGATGTCCACGCAGCGCGCAATGGCCTGGGCAATGTCTGGCGGCGCGATGTCCGGCTTGCGCCCGGACAGGTGCGCAGGCTGTTGCGGCGGCGCATCGGCGCTGTCCGCCGGGTGCAGGAAGGCCTGCAGTGGCTCGGGCACGGCAAAGCTTTTGCCGGCCGCGATCAGCTGGCTGATTTCGGTGAGGGCGCGTTCGCAGGCCAGGGCGCGGTCCAGGCTGCAGCCAAAGCCCACGGCCCATTGGCCTGTATCTGTATGGCGGCCCACGGAGACGACGACCGGTATGCCGAAGTCATGCGTGATGTCCAGCAGCCAGTACGACCATTGCGGGCCGCAACTGCGGTCCAGGCGCTGGCGTGTGGCGTGGTCGATGCCTTGCAGCGCGATGGCGGGCCTGCGGATCTGGCCGTACCACCAGATGGCGGCGGCATCGCGTTCCACCAGTTCCATGAAGCCTTGCAGGATGGCCTCTTCCCGCGTGTTGCCGGCCGCGCAGCCGTTGGAGGTCCAGCCGACATGGTGCAGGCTTTGCGCGGGCGCATGGGCCAGGCAAAAGGCCAGCGGCAGGTAGCGGCGCGCATCGGCGGTCAGGGACCAGGCGGGTGCCCACCACAGGGGTTCGCCCTGGCCGGCGCTGGCGGGCACGGCATGCGGCGGCTTGTCGGTGGCAAAGCCGGCGGTTTGCCGGTCGCTGAAGCGGGCCAGTTCCGTGGGCGCGATGCAGGGCGCGTCCAGCTCGGCGGCGTGGGCGATGACCACGGCTTCATCGCCCTGGTGGAAGGCGGCGTAGCGCTCCACCGCTTCGCACATGGCGCTGGCGCGGGCCTGCATGGCCGAGAGGCCCTTGCCCAGGCACAGCTGTGTTCCGGAGCCGGCCAGGCGGGCGCTGCCCGGGGCCGGTGTTCTGAAGATTTCGCTGCGGTAGACGGTGAGCGCCTCGTCTGTCTCGGCCGTCAGGGGCGTGACCCTGGCAATCACGCCGGTCAGCGGGCTGACGTGCTGCGACAGGCGCTGCACCGTGGTCTCGGCCGGCACGCTGCGCCAGCCCCCGTCGGCGCGCGCGGCATGTGTGCCCGGCGCTGGCGCAATGCGTTCGCGCTGGCGCAGGGCCATCAGCCCTGGCGTGCCGCAATGAGGGCACTGCGGGCGGGCGGCCACCGGGTGGGGCTGCTCAGGCTCCAGCGTCCACACGGCTTGCGCCGCATCGGCTTGCGCCGCATCGGCTTGCGCCAGCAGGCCCTGCACCGTGGGCAGCAGGGCCTGCAGCCGCGTGGCGATGAGGTCGGCACCGGCGCGCACGGGCGGGCAGCGGTCGCTGTCCTGAGGCTGGCCGTGCTTGCCGCCGCGTGCGGGATGGTTGCGTTGCCAGCGGTGTGCGAGGCAATGCCAGCAGGCCGCTGCCTGGGGTTTGAAAAGCGGTCCCGCCATGGCCTGCTCGCCCGCAGGCCGCACCAGCAGCCAGGGCCGGCCTGCGGCACGCTGGTTGGCGTCAATGGCGCCCAGGCGCGGGTCCAGATAGTCGTCGCAGAAAACGATGGTGAGCGGGGCGGGGACGGGTGCCTGCGTGGCCACGGCTCCGGCAACGGCCGCAGCCCAGTGGCAGGCGGCTGTGCTGTCCAGCGCTGCAGTCAGCATGACGATGTCGATCTGCTCCGATGCCTGCAGGCACACGGGCGGGGCCGAGAAATCCGGTTGCAGATAACCGTGGCCGTTCAAGCCGCTGTGCAGCACCGGCTGTACCAGGCCCTGGCGCAGCAGGGCGCCCAGCGCGTGCAGCATCTGTGCAAGCGGCGCATCGGGTGCTGTGGCGCAGTGCTGCATGAGGCTGGTGCCGGCCTGCAGCGGGGCGTTCAGTGCCAGCACGGCGGCGGAGCCCAGGGCCAGGGTGTCGCGTTCGCTGGCCAGCAAAAGGCGGTCGCCCTGCTGCACGGGCGGCAGGAATTTCTCGTGCCAGCGAAAGGCGTGGGCGAACAGGTCGGGGGCCGCGGGCTCAGGCAAGTGACGGTGCTCCGAGTTCAAGGCGGACGACGGCATAGGGGGGCTGGCCGGTGGTGGCGTGGAAGGCGGTCTCGAACAGCTGGTGCTGCTGCGAGAACCGGGCATACAGGTGCTCTTGCAGGCTGATGCGGATGGCGGGGTGGATGCGCTCTATCTGCGCGCCGTCCGCAAAGCCCGAGACGACGGGCAGGCGCATTCCTCCCACCTGCATGGGCAGCCGGGCAAGGGCCGGGTGCACATGGTCGAGCACCACGGTGCACGGCGGGCTGCCGGGTGCGGCAAAGCGCTGGGCCAGCTGCTGCAGCATGGCCTCCAGCGGCGCCTGGGGAAGATAGGGGCAGACACCTTCCAGCAGCACCAGAACGGGCTGGTGGCCGGGCAGGGCTGCGGTGTCCAGCCAGGAGGTGTCGAGGATGGAGCAGGCGAGGTTGGTTTCAGGGCCTGCGATGTATTGCTCGCGCAGGGCGATGGCGTCGGGCAGGTCCACGTTCAGCCAGCGTGCGCTGCCCGCCTTGGGTGCCAGGCGGTTGCGCCGCGTGCACAGGCCTGCACCCAGCGCAATGCACAGGCCGGACGGGTGGGCGGTCAGAAATTCCGTGGTGAGCCGGTCGAACAGCTGCGAGCGCAGCACCACGCTGCGCACAAAGGCGGGGTCGGCCGCATGGGCCTCGCTGGCCTGGGGCAGGGCGGTGGCAATGCGGCGCGCCTCGGGGTCGGAAAAAGGCGGCAGGTCCGGCAGTTCCGAGGAAGCTGCCGGACCTGCCGCCCGGGCACGTGCCGCCAGCGTCAGCAGCAAGGTGGCCGTGGCCCCTTGCAGCTGCGCCGGTGCCGTATCAGCAGGTGAAGGGGTAGGCGTCACCGGTGTTGTTGTAGGAGGTGAGGGCGATGGCCCACAGGTCCTGCTCGGCGGGCGCCACCGGGTAGTTCAGCACGATGCCGTTCTTGATGGCCGTGCCGTCTGCGCGCTGCAGGTTCCATTCGCCGCGTGCCGCATCCCAGGTGAAGGCCTGCTCGGTCTCGAAACGCACCTGGAAGTTGAACGGGTTGTTGTAGCCCAGCCATTGGCTCAGCACGGGGGCCTTGTCCTTGCCATCGTCGCGTGTCAGCTCTGCGTGGAACTCGGGCGACTGCCAGGCCAGGGCGATGGCGCGCAGCACCACGCCACCAAAGGCCAGCAGCGAGTCCGGGCCGCCGCCGGGGATGCCCAGGCCCGTGGGCAGGGCAGCCCTGAGCATGCCGTTGTTCGGTTCCTCGAACGAGGTGCTGATGCCCATGAAGTTGGGGAACAGCTGGTAGTAGGCGGCCAGCGCCTCGGAGGCGTGGGTCTGGGGCGCCTGGGGCAGGACGATGACGAATTCATCGTCAGGACCGATCCAGCCGGCCGTGAGCACGGGCTTCCATTCGGCGCGCTGGGTGGGGTCGTCGCTCAGGCGCAGCGATACATCGACCTGGGGCCATTGCGTGGGGAGGCTGAAGTCGCGGTGCAGCATGGGCTGGATGTCGCGCTGCCCCAGCAGATCACGGCGGTAGGCGTCATCCTGCCAGGAGCGGGCGATGGCCCGCAGGTAGGCAAGGCGGAATGCGAGCAACGGTTCAGTATTCTGCAGCTGGGTGGTCATGTGACTTCATCCTCGGTTCAAGAAAAGAGCGCCTGGCCGGGCCGGGGCCCTGACAGGTGCACGGACAGTTCAGGCCGCAATGCGGCCAGCTCACTCAGGCGCGCGGCCACGTCCGGCCTGGCGGGTGCCAGGGCCTGCGACAGGGCCAGCGCCTCGGTTTCTGTGCGGTACTTGCAGGCGGTGCGCGCAGTGGCGGCCGCCTGGCCCAGGCTGTCCTGCACATCCGCAGGCTCGCCGCCCATGGCAAGCAGGATGCGGGCCTTCTTCAGATGCAGCTCGCTGGTGTGCAGCCGCTCGTCCAGCAGGTCGGCCAGGCGCAGGCATTCGTCGATCTTGTCCAGGGCCTCGGTCCAGCGCCCGCTGGCCGCCAGCATTTCGGCGACGAAGGAGCGGTAGTAGGTCTGGCAGTAGCGGCAGCCCATGTCCCAGAGCAGCTGTGCCGTGCCGCTGGCGCGTTCAATGCCCTCGGCGCTGGCGCTGCCTGCGCTGTCACCCAGCGCCCAGCAGCGGATGATGTCCGCATAGCCCGAGAACGCGGGCAGGCCGTAGCGGGCCGTGATGTCCAGCAGCTCGCCCGTGGTGGCCAGGGCGCTTTCCTTGTCGCCCCGTGCCTGGTGGACCAGGCCCTGGTAGAGCAGGGCCATGCTCAGCGAGGGGATGTGCGAGACCTCGTGCGCCAGGCGCACGGCGTCGTTCGCATCGGTCAGCGCGGCCTGGTCAAAGCCGGCGAACCAGCGCACCAGGGCGCGCCCGCAGGTGGCCCAGACGCGGGTGTCGAAGCCGAACTCGGCCGCATGGTGGGCATGGGCCACCGGGTCGTAGCGGGTGATGGCGTCGGTCAGCGCTTCTTCGGCCAGGTCGAAGCGGCCGTCGGAGTAGTGGGCCAGGCCCAGGTAGGTCTGCGCGGCCACGAGCACACCCGTGTCCTGCTGGCGCACGGCCTGCTCCAGCAGGCGGTGGCTGAGCTGGCGCACTTCCTCGCGGTTGCTGGCCACGTGGTGGTAGGTGATCAGCATCCACAGGTGCTGCACCTGCTTGTAGTCGGCCACGGCGTTGGCGCCGGGGCCGGCCAGCAGCTGCTGCGACAGCGCAATGCGCTCCACCACCTGGCCGTGGGCCCAGCCGTGCTTGTTCATCAGCGCCTGGGTCACGTAGCTGTTGACGTCCAGGCGCGCCTCGCGCTGGGCGACTCCCTGGAGCTGGTGCAGCCAGTCGTCGATGTGGCGCGCGTAGGCGATGGTTTCATCGTTGAGCGAGCGCAGCTGCGTGATGCGCAACTGCCGCACCGCAAGCGCCACGGCCTGGGCATGGTCGCCCGCGTCTGCCCAGTGCTGGGCCACGCCTGCGGGTTCTGCGGCAACGCGCTGGGGCTGGTGCTGCATCAGGGCCAGGGCCACGTCGCGGTGCAGCAGCCGGCGCTGCGACGCCAGCATGCATTCGTAGGCCGTGTCGCGGATCAGCGCGTGGCGGAACATGAAGGCACCGGCGCCCGCACGTTCATCGGCAATGACCAGGCCGGCCTGGCCCAGCTGCGCCAGTTCCTGCTCGACTTCGCCTTGCGGGCGGTCCACGCAGGCGCACAGCAGGTCGAAGTCGAAGTGCCGGCCCATGGTGGCTGCCAGTTGCAGCAGTGGCTTGAGCGGGCCGATGCGGTCAAAGCGGCTGACCAGGGAGTCGTGCAGGGTCAGCGGAATGGCGGCCGGCAGCCCGGCATGGCGAAAGTCCCAGACGCCGTCCTGCTCCACCAGATGGGCGTCCAGCAGCATGCGCGCCATTTCCTGGATGAACAGCGGCACGCCGTCGGTGCGGTCCACCACGTGGCGGATCACGGCAGTGCCGAGCCTGCGCGGCGCCAGCGTCTGGCGGGCCAGCTCGGTGGCCTGCGCGTCTTCCAGGCGCCGCACGTCCACGCAGTCGGCCTGCAGGCCTTCGGGCGGCTGCCATTGCGGCCGGCCCGTCAGCACCAGCAGCACGCGCCGCAGCGGCAGGCGCGCTACCAGTTGCTCCAGCAGTTCGATGCTGGTCGGGTCGGCCCAGTGCACGTCTTCGACGATCAGCAGCAGGGGCTGGGCTTCGGACATGTGCAGCAGCCATTGCGCGGTGGACTGCAGCAGCAGTGCCCTTTGCATGACGGCCGAGATGCGGCTGGGCTCGCAGTCGCCCAGGGGCAGCGAGAGCCAGGCGCACAGAATGGGCAGGGCGGCCTCGGCATCGCAGCCTGCGGCGCGCAGGGCTTCGCGCATCTGCTCGCGGTGGTCCTGCGGGGGATCGGCCGCCTCCAGCCGCTGCCGTATCAGGCCCAGGAAAGGGGTCAGGGCAGTGTTGCGGTGCTCGGGCTGGCATTGCAGCACCACGGTGTTCGCGCCCTGTGTCCTGGCGTGGACGAGCAGCGTGTCGGCCAGGCAGGATTTGCCGATGCCCGGCTCGCCGCGAATCCACAGCGCATGGCCCCCGGCTTCGCGGGCCCGCGCCCATGCGTCGTGCAGGCGCTGCAGCTCGGGTTCGCGGCCTATGCACTGCAAGGCCGCATCGGACACAGGCCCTGGCAGTGGCCCGGCCGGCTGTTCCACCTCCAGGCGATAGGTCTGCATGCCCGTGGGCTGGCCGGGCAGGCGCAGGCTGCCGGCTTTCTCGAAGCGCGCATGGCGGGCCAGCAGGCGATGGCTGCTTTCGCTGGCCAGCAGGGTGCCCGCATCGGCGATGGCCTCCAGCCGCATGGCCACGTTGACGGCATGGCCCGAGGGCGCTTCGCCGCCGACCACCACGGCCATGCCGGTGTGCAGACCCATGCGGATTCCCAGGTGCAGTCCGTGGACTTGCTCGATGGCGGCCGCGCGGCTGCGGCTGAGCGTGAGCAACTCCTGCGCCGTCATGCTGGCCTGGCGGGCATCGGTGTCGCTGGTGTGCGGGTAGCCGAAGAGCACCAGCATGCGGTCGCCCAGCGTGCCCGCCAACATGCCCCCGCGCCGGGTGGCAACGTCGGAGAACAGCGTGAGTTCTTCGCGCTGCAGCAGTTCGATGTCTTCGAGGTTCAGCCCCTGCGAGGGCTGGCCTGCGGTGCGTGGCGCGCTGTCCATGCCGTGGGTGTCGCTGCCCGGCCACAGGGAGACGCTGCAGCACAGCACCGTGAGCTGGCGCACTTCGGAGAACACGCGCGTGGTGGCCACGGTGCGTGTCAGGTCCGCCTGCTGCACCTGGGCGGCTGCGGGCAGTTCGCCCACCAGGTCGTCCAGCCGCACGCGCATGAGGTCCCTGAGCAGGGCCGCAGCCGAGTCGCTGCGCTCCGCGGGCCGCTTCTTGAGCGCCTTGCGCAGCAGGGCGGCGATGGGATGGGTGGAGATGGCCGGCGGCAGCTGCACTTCCTGGGGGCTGAGCTGGCGGTGCACGATCTCGGCCACCGAGGCGCCCTGCACGGCGGGCGTGCCCGTCAGGCATTCGAGGAACATCAGTCCCCAGGCATAGAGGTCGGTGCGGGCGCTGGGCGGCTCGCCGCGCAGCTGTTCGGGCGCGCTATAGGCCGGCGTGCCCAGGCATTCGTCGCCCATGGTGAGTTGCGAGACCTGCGGGCCGGCAAACTGCGGAATGACGGTGCCGATGCCGAAGTCCAGCACCATGGCGTGCCGCACGGCACCCGTGGAGGTGACCATCACGTTGTCGGGCTTGAGGTCGCGGTGCACGATGCCGGCGGCGTGGGCGCAGTCCAGCGCATCCAGCACCTCGGCCATGAGGCGGCCGGCTTCGGCCGCCGTCAGCACGCCCTGGCGGCGGATCAGGCTTTTGAGGGTTTCACCGGGCACATACTCGAAGACGCCATAGACGCAGTCGCCTTGCTCGCCCTTGTCCAGCAGCTGGACGATGTGCGGATGGTGCAGGGACGCGCAAAGTATGGTTTCGCGGTGGAACCGCTCCACCTGCCGGCCGCCTTCCTGCAGCTTGACGACCTTGATGGCGACCGACGCGCCCGTGCGCCGGTGGCGTGCACGGTAGACGGTGCCGTAGCCACCTGATCCCAAGGTTTCCAGCAGTTCGTAGTCCGGGATCTTCAACGGGGCTTGCGCCACCGGGGTCACCGCAGCTTGCGTGGGGTTGGTGATGGCATCGTGCATTTCAGCCTCGGTTGGGGATCCTCCTGGAGGGTATCCAGTCGTCCATTTGTCATACGGCAGACCGTGCTTTGATACCGTTCGTTACTATAGCGTACGTCCGAATGCAATTGACTGTTTTTGCCTGCGTGCTTGCCCACGGTTGCCATCGCCGTGGCGTCCGGCGCTCAGGCCCAGATTGCCGCATTGCGCAGCCGTATGCCGCTGGCATGCAGCGAGCTGTCCCAGACCCCGCGCAGCGGCTGCAGCGAATCGACGATGCGCAGCTCGGTGCCGCATTCCGCTAGCGCTTGCGGCAGATCGACCAGCAGGTCCCGGCGCAGGGGCTGCACGGCCTGCCGGCTCACGTACATGCCGGCGTCCTCCAGGCTTTCGAACGGCTCGGCCGGCAGCTCGTACCGGTGTATCCGGGCCGCTTGCAGGCGCGCGGCCCAGGCGGTCTCCACATAGGCCACGGCCAGCGCTCCATCGGGCAGGGCGTTCAGCCATTGCGCCCGGTCTTCACTGGTGCTGTGCTGGTGCGGCCAGATGACGATGCGCGGGCACTCGCGGGGGAACAGGTACAGCCGCTGGTGCAACGGGTCAATGGCCCAGACCAGGGGTCCGTTGAGCCATTCCTGGCCAGGGCGGCGGGGTGCCGCCTTCAGGACCGGGCGGGGCTGGAATTGCCGGATATCTCCGTCTTCGCTGAAGTGAAAAAGCTGCATGGCGCGCAGTGTAGGGCGCTGCGGTTTGCAGGTGCTGCGCCATCGCCTATGATGCGCGGCACCTGTGAATAATCACAGCTACTTGCAACCCACGGAAAGGTCCACGCACCATGAACGGTCACTGTCTTTGCGGCGCTGTCAGCTTTGTCTCTCCCCAGGCCCGGGAAATCGGGGCCTGCCACTGTGGGTACTGCCGGCGCTGGGGCGGCGGCCCCATGCTGGCCGTGCATTGCGGCCCCGATGTGAAATTCGAGGGCGGTGAGCACATCGGCACCTACGCCTCCTCCGAATGGGCCGAACGCGCCTTCTGCAAGCAGTGCGGCACGCACCTGTACTACCGGCTGCACGCCACGGGAGAGTACTTCGTGCCGGCCGGCGCCTTCGAGTCGCAGGACTTCGAGCTGGCCACGCAGATCTACATCGACAGGAAGCCCGGCTACTACGACTTCGCCAACCAGACGCCGACCATGACCGAGGCCGAGGTCATCGCCCAGTACGCGCCCCCGCAGGAATGAGGCACAGCCCCATGCCCCTGCATGATGATTCCAGCGGCCTGGCAATGGAGCCTGCCGCACGGCCCGGCGATCCACTCGACCGGGTCGATACACCCAGCCTGGCGCTGGACCTGGCCGTCTTCGACGCCAACCTGCGCACCATGCAGGACTGGGCCGACCGCCACGGCGTGGCGCTGCGCCCGCATGCCAAGGCGCACAAGTGCCCCCAGATCGCGCTGCGCCAGCTGGCGCTGGGTGCGCGCGGCATCTGCTGCCAGAAGGTGAGCGAGGCCGTGCCCTTTGTGGTGGCCGGCGTGCGCGACATCCTGATCAGCAACGAGGTCGTGGGACCGGCCAAGCACGCGCTGCTGGCCCGGCTGGCGCGCACGGCGCGCATGGCCGTGTGCGTGGACAACGCGGCCAACCTGGTGCAGTTGTCCGAGGCCATGGCGCAGGCGGGCGTGGAGATCGACGTGCTGGTGGAGGTGGACGTGGGCCAGGGCCGCTGCGGCGTCACGGGTGCCGAGGCCGTGCTGGCCCTGGCGCGGCAGGCGCACGGCCTGCCGGGCGTGAATTTCGCCGGCCTGCAGGCCTACCACGGCGCGGTGCAGCACCGGCGCAGCCGCCAAGAGCGTGCGCAGGTCTGCCGGGAGGCGGCGCGCCAGGCGGCGGCATGCGCGCAACTGCTGCGCGACAACGGCATGGCCTGCGACACCATCACGGGCGGCGGCACGGGCAGCGTGGAGTTCGACGCGGCCAGCGGCGTCTACACCGAGCTGCAGCCGGGCTCCTATGCCTTCATGGATGGTGACTACGGCGCCAACGAGTGGGACGGGGCGCTGGCCTTTCGCAGCAGCCTGTTCCTGTTGTCCACGGTGATGAGCACGCCCGCGCCGGACCGCGTCATCCTGGACGCGGGCCTGAAGTCCACCTCGGCCGAATGCGGGCCGCCTGCCATGTACGGTACGCCGGGCCTGCGCTGCGTGGCCATCAACGACGAGCACAGCGTGGTGCGCGTGGAGCCGGGCGCCCAGGCGCCCGCCCTGGGCAGCGTGCTGCAGCTGCTGCCCTCGCACGTGGACCCGACATTCAACCTGCACGACGAGCTGGTGGTGCTGCAGGACGGCCTGGTGCACGCGCTGTGGCCGATTGCGGCGCGCGGCCTGTCGCGCTGAAGACGGCATGAAAGAAGCCGCCGGCCTTTCGGCGCGGCGGCTTCCTTGCGTCTGCGGCCTGCTGTGGCCTGTGGCTTACAGCTCGATCTTGGCGCGGCGGATCACATCGCCAAAGCGCTTGTTCTCTTCGACGATGAAGGCCTTGAACTCTTCGGGCGTGGGGAAGTAGTTCTCATAGCCGAAGGTCTGGAACTTGGGCTGGATGTCGGGCTCGCGCAGGACTTTCATGGTGTCCTGGCGGATCTTCTCGACCACGGCGGGCGGCGTGGACTTGGAGACGGCAAAGGCATTCCAGCCGGTGACCACGGCGTCGGCCGGGCCGCCCGATTCGGCCACGGTGGGCACATCCTCGTAGCCCTTGAGGCGGTGGGGTGCCAGCACGGCCAGGAAGCGCAGCTTGCCCGAACGCATCAGCGGGCCGGCCGTGCCCGAGGAGCCCAGCGCAAAGGCCAGCTCGCCCGTGGCCACGCTGGTGTACAGCTGGCTGGTTTCCTTGTAGATGACGTGTTCCATCTTGGTGCCCGTCAGCGACTCCAGCAGGGCCGAGCCCAGGTGCACCGGGTTGCCCACGGACCACGAGCCGTAGTTCAGCTTGCCTGGGCGCGCCTTGGCGTCGGCAATCAGGTCGGCCACGGTCTTGTAGGGGCTGTTGACCGGCACGCAGACGAAGAAGAAGGTGCGAAACAGCGGCAGGACGACTTCGAAATCCTTGTCGATGTTGTAGGGCAGCTTCTTGAACAGGTGGGGATAGGCCGCCAGGTGGACGTTGTCCAGCTGGATGATGTCCGTGCCGTCGGTGGCGCCGCGCTTGAATGCCTCGATGGCGATGAAGCCGTTGCCGCCGGGGCGGTTTTCCACGATGACGGGCTGGTTCCACAGGCGCGCCAGCTTGTCGGCCACCAGGCGCGAGGTGCCGTCCGGCCCGCCGCCCACGGGGAAGGGGTTGATGATGCGCACCTGCTTGGTGGGCCAGCTGGCGGCGGCACCCGACTGGGCGTGCGCGGGCGCCAGGGCGCCCATGGCCAGGGCGCCAAGGGCGAGGCCCGCCTGGCGGCGATTGATGCGGAAGGCGCTGTCTTTCATGGTTTGTCTCCGAGTCGCTGTTGGGCTTGCTGGGTGGCTTGGTCCTATGCCGGCAAGGCACGGGCTGCTCTTGTTTTTACGCTCTCTTGCGTGAGCGGCTGGATGATCCAGTCGCCGCATTGTGTCAGTTCGCCGCAAAGCACCTAGCCATGGCTGCCGCTAGCAGCTATAGCAAAATGGCATAAGTGAGGAGACGATAGAACATGAATTTGCAGCAGATAGAGACCTTTGTGCACGTGGCCGAGACCGGCAGCTTCAGCAAGGCGGCCGTGCTGCTGGAGACGGCCCAGCCCGCACTGAGCCGCCAGGTGCGGGCGCTGGAGACCGAGCTGCGCGAAACCCTGCTGATCCGCACCGGCCGCGGCGTGACGCTGACCGACGCGGGCCGCCGCCTGCTGGAGCACGGCCACGCCATCATGCAGCGCGTGGCCCTGGCGCGCGAAGACCTGGGCAGCCAGCGCGACGAGCCCGTGGGCCGCATCGTGGTGGGCCTGCCGCCCAGCCTGGCGCGGCGCCTGACGCTGCCGCTGATCGACCTGTTCAGCAAGGACATGCCCAAGGCCCGCCTGGCTGTGGTCGAGGGCTTTTCCATGAACATCGCCGAATGGCTGACCTCGGGCCGCATGGACCTGGGCCTGGTCTATACGCCCGAGCCGCATCCGCACATCGAGGTCACTCCCGTGCTGGAAGAGCGCCTGTGCCTGATCGGCCCGGCGCGCACCCTGGGCGGGCGCAGCGGCGTGCGCTTTGACGAGTTGTCGCAGTTCCCGCTGATCATGCCCCAGCACGGCCAGATCTTCCGCAAGCTGATGGAAGCGCAGGCCACGCTGTCCCAGGTCAAGCTCAACGTGGTCTGGGAAGTGTCCAGCGTGCCGGCCATCCTGGACCTGGTCCGCGGCGGCTACGGCTACGCCGCGCTGACCGATAGCGCCATGCGCAGCCACCTGACCGACGCCGAGCTGGTGGGCATTCCCATCGAATCGCCCCATGTGGTGAGCACGCTGTGCCTGGCGCAGTCGGCCAAGAAAAAGGCCACGCCGTTGATCCGCAAGACCTCGCTGGCCCTGCGCGAACTGAGCCGGCAGGTGTGCGCGCCGCTCTGAGCGGTTGCAGCGAAAGCGGCAGGTTGCAGGCCAGCAGGCCTCAGAGCAGCGGTCGCAGCTCCCGCGCCGCCTCCTGCAGCAGCGGCAGCAGCTCGGCCGCCATGTCGGCGGGCGCCATGCGCTGGGGCGAGGTCACGATGTTGAGCGCGGCCACCGTGCGGCCCTCCATGTTGCGCAGCGGCACGGCCAGGGCCTGCACGGCCAGCTCATGCTCTTCCAGGGCCAGGCAGAAGTCCTGGCGGCGCACTTCGTCCAGCACGCCTTCCAGCGCGGCGCTGTCCGTCACCGTGTGGGCGGTCAGGCGCCGCAGATCGTGCGATGCCAGCCATTGCCTGAGCTCGGCCGCAGGCAGGGCGGCCAGCAGCACGCGGCCCGTGGAGGTGGCATGGGCGGGCAGGCGGCTGCCCAGGTGCAGGCCGTGCGCCATGAGGCGCTGGCCGCGCTCGTGCAGGGCGCTGCGCGCGACGATGACCACCTCGTGGCCATCGCGCACCACGCAGGAGAACGACAGCTGGGTCTGCGCCGCCAGCCGGTAGAGCACGGGCTGGACGATGCGCGGCAGCCGCGCCGACGCCAGGTAGCTGCCCGACAGGCGCAGCACCTTGGGCGCAAGCCAGAAATGGCTGCCGTCCGTTTCCAGGTAGCCCAGGTGCGTCAAGGTCAGCAGATGGCGGCGCGCGGCCGTGCGCGTGATGCCCGAGCGCTCGGCCGCCATGGTGGCGTTCAGGCGCTGGCGCTCGGTATCGAAGCTCTCCAGCACGGCCAGGCCCTTGGCCAGTCCGGCGATGAAGTCATCCGGGTCGATGGGAAAGGGCTGGTTCATGGGCGGGGAGGGCGGGCATGCAGGTAGTGCGCGATTGTCGCGCAGATTGCGCGATCACCGCGCAACGCATGCGGCAGCCCCTCGTCTTTGCGCTGCCTCAAAACTAATCTTGGGCGCAGGCCATGGCATGAACCGGCCATGACATCGAACAACGCAACGGAGACAAATCAATGCGTACCCAAGTCGCCATCATCGGTGCAGGCCCTGCCGGCCTGCTTCTCGGCCAGCTGCTGTACCGCGCAGGCATAGACAACGTCATCATCGAGCAGCGCAGCGCCGACTACGTGCTGGGCCGCATCCGTGCCGGCGTGCTCGAACAGGTCACCGTGGACCTGCTGGAGCAGGCCGGTGCCGACGCCCGCATGCGCGCAGAAGGCCTGCCGCACGACGGCATCGAGCTGCTGTTCGGCGGACAGCGCCACCGCATCGACCTGCATGGCCTGACGGGCGGCAAGCGCGTCATGGTGTACGGCCAGACCGAGGTCACGCGCGACCTGATGGAAGTGCGCGCCGCCGAGGGCCTGACCACGGTCTACGAGGCCAGCAATGTGCAGCCCGTGGGCTTCGATGGCGACAGCCCCGTCGTGCGCTACGAAAAGGACGGCCAGGTCCATGAGCTGCAATGCGACTTCATCGCCGGCTGCGACGGCTTTCACGGCATCTGCCGCGCCAGCGTGCCCCAGGACAAGGTGCGCACCTTCGAGAAGGTCTACCCCTTCGGCTGGCTGGGTCTGCTGTCGGATACGCCACCCGTCTCGCACGAACTGATCTACGCCCAGACCGAGCGCGGCTTCGCACTGTGCAGCCAGCGCAGCGCCACGCGCAGCCGCTACTACCTGCAGGTGCCGCTGACCGAGAAGGTCGAGGACTGGAGCGACGAAGCCTTCTGGCGCGAACTGCGCCTGCGCCTGGACCCGGAGGCCCGCGAGCGCCTGGTGACCGGCCCCTCGCTGGAAAAGAGCATTGCCCCGCTGCGCAG
Organism: Delftia sp. UME58; assembly: GCF_014170385.1. Taxonomy (NCBI): domain Bacteria; kingdom Pseudomonadati; phylum Pseudomonadota; class Betaproteobacteria; order Burkholderiales; family Comamonadaceae; genus Delftia; species Delftia sp. UME58. The sequence continues at coordinate 17,327 of NZ_LZZV01000015.1, read as the reverse complement.
TTTCGTGACCGAGCCCATGCGCTTCGGCCGCCTGTTCCTGGCCGGCGACGCGGCCCACATCGTGCCGCCCACGGGCGCCAAGGGCCTGAACCTGGCGGCCTCGGACGTGGGCTACCTGTCCAGCGCCTTCGCGCAGTACTACCGCGACAAGGCGCCCGAAGGCATCGACGGCTACTCCGAGCAATGCCTGCGCCGCGTCTGGAAGGCCGAGCGCTTTTCGTGGTGGATGACCTCGCTCATGCACCGCTTCCCCGATGCGGGCGGCTTCGACACCAAGGTGCAGGAGGCGGAGCTGGACTACATCGTCAACTCCCGGGCAGGCTCGACCTCGCTGGCGGAGAACTATGTGGGCTTGCCGCTGGTGTGAGCCCAGGGCAATGGCGGTGGCAGCGGGGGGGCAGTGACTGCATTGATGCGCGCCTGTCGCCACAGCACTGCGCAAATTTGCAGCCCGCCTCGCCCGGATGGGGGCGGGCGAGGAGTAAGCTTGTCGGGTTATGGCGCACATCACGTTTCCCCCTCCCTATATCGCTCCCCAGAATGCAGCGCAGTCGCTGCGCGACGCAGGCTATGCGGTGCTGCGCCCCGATGAATTCGCAGCCTGGGCAGGCGTGTCATTGACCGAGCTGCATGCGCTCGATGCCGACTGGGCCCAGCTGCCGCCCGATGCCTTTCTGAAGGACGGCGGCCGCTACCGGCGCCGTCGCCATTCCTGCTTTATTGCAGGGCAGGGCCAACTGCAGCAGGTGGAGCATCGCGCGCACTGGCAGCCGGTGGAATACAACGCCTTGCATGGCGGCATGCTGCGCATGTTCGATCCCATGCGCGACGCCACGGCGCAAAGCGCCACCTGGAGCCGGCTGCTGCTGGCGCTGGCCGGCCTGTCCGACCAGGTGTTCTGCGCCCAGGGCAATGACGTGCAGCATGAGCGCTGGTTCATCGAATCCCACCAGTTCCGCATCGACACCACGGACGGCATTGGCCGGCCCACGCCCGAAGGCGCGCACCGCGACGGCGTGGACCTGGTGGCCGTGATCCTGGTCGGGCGCGAGGGCGTGAAGGGCGGCGAGACACGCATCTTCGAGGCCACGGGCCCCAGCGGCCAGCGCTTCACGCTGACCGAGCCCTGGTCGGTGATGCTGCTGGACGATGCCCGCATGATCCACGAGACCACGCCCATCCAGCCCGAGCAGCCGGGCGGCGTGCGCGATACCCTGGTGCTGACCTATCGCCGCCAGGGTTTCCAGGGCTCGGAGCTGACGCGTCGCCGCAAGGATTGATGCAGCTCAAGACGCAGGCGCATGATGGGCGCACACTCTGGTTCATCGACCCGGCCGCCCCCGATTGTTGACGGCGGCCAAGCACAAAGGAGAAAACGCATGTTCAAGCACATCCTGGTTCCCGTGGACGGCTCCAACAGCTCGATGCTGGCGGTTCACAAGGGCGTGGAGCTGGCCAAGGCCTTTGGCAGCACGCTGACGGCGGTCTACGTGGTGGATCCCTATCCGTTCACGGGCGTGGGCGCCGACTTCGCCTACGGCCAGTCGCAGTACCTGAGCGCGGCCACGGCCGAGGCCAACACCACGCTGGACGCCGTCAAGAAGATCACCGACGAGGCTGGCGTGAATGCCACCACCGTGGTCGGCGAGGGCCATGCCGTGCACGAGGGCATCGTGCGCGTGCTCGAGAGCACGGGTGCCGACCTGATCATCATGGGCTCGCAGGGCCGCCGTGGCCTGGAAAAGCTGGTGCTGGGCAGCGTGACCCAGCGCGTGCTGGGCGCCGTGCGCGTGCCGGTGCTGGTCGTGCGCGAGTAGTCGCCAGGCCACTGCGTGAAACTGCAACGGCTCCCTCGGGAGCCGTTTTTCTTGGTGCGCTGCAAGGGCAGGGGGCGCTCAGCGATTGAGCAGCCGCGCCAGCCAGCCCTTTTTCTTGCGCTGCAGTTCCAGCTCCTGCAGCACTTCGTTCTTGAGCCTTTCCTTCTCCGCGGCAGGACTGGACTCGCGCGCCATGCGCAGATAGGCCTTGGCCGAGTCCACGTAGCCGGTGTCTTCGTTGCGTATGTGGTTGAACAGCCAGCGCGAGAGCATGCCGTGCAGCTCGGCGGCCACGTCCTCGCCCGCATCGAAGCGGGTCTGCATCTCGATCACGCGGCGCGTGAACAGCTCGTGCACCTTCTTGTGCGGGCCGGCGAACATGTAGCCGGCGCTCTCGATCAGGCTTTCCTCGAACACGAAGTGCGAGACGGTGTAGTCGATCATCTCCCCGATGACATCGCCCAGGGCCTCGCGGTCGGGCGAGGAGCGCAGCTCGTAGAGCTTGTTGATGTAATCGACGATGCGGCGGTGCTGCCGGTCGATTTCTGCAATCCCGGTGTCCAGCTCGGGGACCCAGACCAGCAATGCCATGACGTTCTCCAGGAATTCGGTGATTTCCAGAGAAGTATTCACGGGACTGTCACATGGCTCCTTGATGCAGATCAGGCTGATCTGCATCAATGAAATGCGGCGTTGGCCATTGCAGGCGGTGCCGGGCATGCAGCCCTGGCACCGCAGCCATGTCACTCGATCTTGGCGCCCGAGGACTCGACGATCTGCTTGGACTGCCTGAAGTCGGCCTGGAACATCTTGTCGAAGTCGGCCACGCTCATGGACTGGGGCTCGGCGCCCTGGGTCTGGATGGCGTCGCGCACTTCGGGCATGGCCAGCAGCTTGTTCACTTCGGCGTTGACCTTGGTCACGACGGCCGTGGGCGTGCCCTTGGGCATGAACAGGCCGTACCAGGTGCTCACATCAAAGCCCTTGAGGCCCGATTCGGCCAGCGTGGGCGTGTCGGGCAGCGAGGACGAGCGCTTGGCCGAGGTCACGGCGATGGCACGCAGCTTGCCGGCCTTGATCTGGGCTATGGCCGAGGGCACGGAGGACACCAGCAGGTCCACGTTGCCGGCCAGCGCGTCCATCAGGGCCGGGTTGGAGCCCTTGTAGGGCACGTGCACCAGCTGGATGCCCGCCGCCTTCTCCAGCAGCACGCCCGAGATGTGGATGCTGGTGCCATTGCCCGGCGAGCCGTAGGTCACCTTGCCCGGGTGCTGCTTGGCAGCGGCCACGATGTCGGCCAGGGTCTTGTAGGGCGAGTTCACGCTGGTGGCGATCACGATGGGCGTGTAGGCCACGTGGGCCACGGGCACCAGGTCCTTGACCGGGTTCCAGGGCAGGTTCTTGTAGAGGTAGGGGCCCAGGACCACGTTGTCCTTCTGGCCCATGACCATGTCGTAGCCCGTGGGCGCTGCCTTGGCGGCCTCGGTGATGCCGATGGTGCCGCCTGCGCCCGCGCGGTTGTCGGGCACCACGGTCCACTTGCTGACTTCGGTGAGCTTGTTGGACACCACGCGCGCGAGGATGTCGGTGCCGCCGCCGGGCGGGAAGGGCACGATCATGCGCACGGGCTTGTTCGGATAGTCGGCAGCCGCACCTTGGGCGGCTGCGGAAAAGCTCATGCCCATGGCGGCGGCCACGGCGGTGCAGGTGATCAGTTGGCGGAACATGAAAGAAGAAACTCCAGGGTCTGATGGGGCGGTGCAACCCTCTCGCAGCGGACCGGCAGTGCCGGGCCGCCCATGCGGTGGGTTGTCGATGATCGGGGAGGGTGGTTCCGCCATCTTGCATTGGGAAGCCCGCTATTTGGGCGGATTTCCGCAATCTGTGCCACAGGGGCTTCCACCAAGGAGCAGCTTGTGCCTGCTCCAGAGGGAAGCGGGCTATTTTATGCCGCCTTGGTCCCTGGCCGCAGGCCAGGCTCTCAGGCCTGTGCCAACTGCCTGTCCAGCACGCGCACCGTCTCGTACAGCACCCGCGTGCCGTCCAGCAGCTGGGCGGGTTCTATCCATTCCTCGGGCGCGTGGCTGCGGCCGTGGAGGCAGGGGATGAAGATCATGCCCATGGGTCCGGTGGGCGCCATGTAGACGGCGTCATGGCCGGCGCCGCTGGGCATGCGCATGTGGGCGTAGCCCAGGTTGCGGCAGGCCTGCTCCACGCCCTGCATGACGGGCGCGGCGCAGTCCGTGGGCTGGGAGCGGCTCACGTCGGCCATCTCGGCGCGCACGCGCAAGGCGGCCAGGCCGGGCAGGACTTCGGCCAGCAGTTCCTCGGGGAAGCACTCCAGCACGCCGGGTTGGTCGCTGCGCACTTCCATCATCATTTCGACCAGCCCGGGCACGGCATTGGAGGCATTGGGCGTGAGCGAGAGCCGGCCCACGGTGGCCACCACATAGTGGGGTTGGCCGCTGAGCGCAGCGGCCTTGCGGTTGGCGGCATCGATGATGCGCGCCGCGCCCACCAGCGCGTCCTGGCGGATGTCCATGGGCGTGGTGCCCGCGTGGTCGGCCTGGCCGTGCACGGTGAAGCTCACGCGGCGTATGCCCACGATGTTCGTCACCACGCCGATCGGCAGGCCGCGCTGCTCCAGCACCGGGCCCTGCTCTATGTGCAGTTCCACAAAGGCGGCCGTGCCGCCGGCGCTGCGCAGCGGGCGGTCCAGCGCCTCGGGCCGCGCGCCGATGCGGCGCATGCCTTCGGCCAGGGTTTCGCCTTCGGGGTTGCGTGCGGCCAGCATGGCGGAGTCCAGCTTGCCCGACAGCGCGCGGCTGCCTATGCAGGAGATGCCGTAGTCGCTGGGTTCTTCGGACAGGAAGTCGATCACCTCGAACGGGTGCTGCAGTGCGATGCCGTTTTCGTGCAGGCAGTGCGCGACCTCGATGCCGGCCAGCACGCCGATGATGCCGTCGAAGCGCCCGCCCATCATCACGGTATCGCAGTGCGATCCGGTGGAGATGGGTGCGCGCTGCACCGCACCTGCGGCAGCCGGCAGGCGGCCCACGAGGTTGCCGCCCTCATCCAGATGGACCTGCATGCCCGCTGCCTCGAACTGCCCGCGCAGCCAGGCGCGGGCCTGGTCGAATTCGGGGGAGAAGGCGCGACGCGTCCACGGCACGTCGGGCAGGGTGAAGGTGGACAGGGTCTCCACGCGGCGCCACAGGCGCTCGGCATTGATGGGGGGAAAGTCGGGGGCGGAGGAAGCGGGCAGGGCGGTCATCGGTCTCGGTGGCGTCTGGAGCAGCTGGGATCGGGCAGCCCGAATTCTCGCGCGAAAAAAACAGTCCTCACGGCAGGGGGCGCAGGCCCGCCAGCAGGCGCTCGAGCGTGTCGAAGCTCACGGGTTTGACCAGGTGGTGGTCCATGCCGGCTTCCCGCGATCGTCTCAGGTCCTCCTCCTGCCCCCAGCCCGTGAGCGCGATCAGCACGACCTGGTCGCGGCCGTGCTCGGCACGGATGCGGCGGGCGACCTCCAGGCCGTCCATGCCGGGCAGGCCGATGTCCAGCAGCACCACTTCGGGCCTGAACGCCGCGTGCATGGCCAGGGCGCCGGGGCCGTCCCGGGCAATCTCGACTTCGGCGCCCAGCAGCCTGAGCAGCATGGCCAGTGTGTCGGCGGCGTCGATGTTGTCATCGACCACCAGGATGCGGCCGAAGGAAGTTGCATCCTCGGGCCGGGCATGCGGTGCCTGCCCCGCCAGGGGAGGGGCCTGGGTGGGCAGGGGCAGGTGCAGCCTGAATTCGCTGCCCTGGCCCATGCCCTCGCTGAGCGCCTGCACGCTGCCGCCATGCATCTCGACCAGGCTGCGCACCAGGGTCAGCCCGATGCCCAGGCCGCCCTGCCCGCGGCGGCCGTTGCGGTCCACCTGCATGAACAGATCGAACACCTTGCCCAGCAGGGCGGGCGGGATGCCGATGCCGTTGTCGCGCACCGAGACCACGGCCTGCGCGCCATCGGTCCAGGCGGCCAGGACAATGTGGCCGCCGGCGTCCGAGTACTTGGCGGCATTGTTGAGAAGGTTGGAGACCATCTGCTCCAGCCGCACGGGGTCGGCCAGCAGCAGCACGGGCCCGGCGGGCAGTTCCAGGTGCAACCGGTGGTCGCCTGCTTCGATGACCGAGCTGCTGGCGGCCACCACGCCTTGCAGCACATCGTTGAGGTCCACGATTTCCTTGCGCAGCTGCACCTTGCCCGTGGTGATGCGCGAGACCTCCAGCAAGTCGTCCACCATGCGGATCATGTGGTTGACCTGGCGCTCCAGCATCTCGTGGCTGTGGCGCACGCTGTCGTCGCCGCTGGCGGTGCGCTTGAGGATTTGCAGGCCGTGGCTGATGGGTGCCAGCGGATTGCGCAGCTCATGCGCCAGCGTGGCCAGGAATTCATCCTTGCGTCGGTCGGCTTCCTTGAGGTGGTGCTCGGCCTGTTTGAGTTCGGTGATGTCCTGGATGACGGAGCAGGTGCCTATGAGCTGGCCGTCGTCATCGCGCAGCGGCGCGCAGCTGACGCGCATCCACCATTCGCGGCCATCGTCGTCGGTGTGCAGCATCTCCAGACCCGGCATGACCACTTCGCCGCGCAGCGCGCGCTTGCAGGGCCAGTTCTCGGGGGCAATGGGCTGGCCCTTGTCATCCCATCCCTTCCAGCGCGGCATGCGGTCCGCCAGGGTGGAAGGAATGGCGCGCGGCACGAAGCGGTCCATGAGCGCATTGCTCAATACCATGGTGCCGCTCATGTCCGATACCCCCACGCCCGCAGGCATCTGGTCGATGATGGCGCGCAGCTTTTTCTCGTTGGCCTGCAGGGCGGCATGGGCCTGTTCGCGCACGCGCGCCAGTTGCAGCAGCGATGCGATGCGCGCCAGCAGCTCGCGCGCCGAAAAGGGCTTGACCAGGTAGTCGTCCGCGCCCGCGCGCAGGCCTTCGACCTGGGCCTCCTGGCCGGCCCGTGCGGACAGCATGATGACGGGAATGGCGCGCGTGGCCTCGTCACTGCGCAGCGCATGCAGCAGCTCGAAGCCGTCGAGCACGGGCATCATCACGTCGGCCAGCACCAGGTCGGGCCGCTGGCGGTGGATGCTGGCCAGCGCGGCGCGGCCATCGCCCACGATCTCCACTTCATACAGCGGCTCCAGCAACTGGCCGATGTAGCTGCGCATGTCGGCGTTGTCATCGGCGCAGACGATGCGGGCACGCGCGGGCTGCGCACCGTGCATGTCCTGCCGCACGGGCCTGGCTTCGCGGCCGGTGCCCGGGGCGGGCTCGCCGGGCAGCCAGCGCAGGGCCTCATCCACCTGCGGGTGCGCGGCAGGCGGGCGCGCGGGCCGGTGCTCGGCCGGAAGATGCGCATGCCCCCTGGGCAGGCGCACGGTGAAGCGGCTGCCTTCGCCCTCCGTGCTGCTGACCGTGACGGTGCCGCCATGCAGCCGCGCCAGCTCCTGCACCATGGCCAGGCCGATGCCCGTGCCCTCGTGCGTGCGGGCCGGCTTGCCGGGGATGCGGTGAAAACGCTGGAAGAGATGGGGCAGGTGCTGGGGCGCAATGCCCGATCCGGTGTCGCTGACGGACAGCTCCACCTCACCATCCGCACCATCCGCACCGCTCGCATCGTGCACATCGCGCAGCGCCACGGCGATCTCGCCTTGCAGCGTGAACTTGAAGGCGTTGGACAGCAGGTTGAGCACGATTTTTTCGTACATGTCGCGGTCCACATGGACCGGCCCGTCCAGCGGCGGGCAATCCACGCGCAGCCGCAGGCCGGCTTGCTCCACGGCCGAGCGGAACATGCTGGCCAGCTCGGCCGTGATGCGGGCCAGGTCCGTGGGCTCGTAGCTGGCCTGCATGCGCCCGGCCTCTATGCGCGAGAAGTCCAGCAGGGCGTTGACCAGTTTTTGCAGGCGCAGCGCGTTGCGGTGGATCATCTGCGTCTGCCCGGCAGGCACCTGGCCGCCGTGCTCGCGCAGGGCATCTTCCAGCGGGCCCAGGACCAGGGTCAGCGGCGTGCGCAGCTCGTGGCTGACGTTGGAAAAGAATACGGTCTTGGCATGGTCCACCTCGGCCAGGGCCTTGGCGCGCCGTGCTTCCTGCTCGTAGGCCTGGGCGTGCGCGACCACGCCGCCCGTGTGGCTTGCCACCATGTCGAGGAAGGCGCAATAGTCCACATCCAGCGGGCGGCGCGGGCTGACGCCCAGCACCATCACGCCCGAGACCTGGCCGTCGCCCGACCAGCGCACGGGCACGATGCGCGCCAGGCGCGAGGCCTCGGGCCAGGGGCCGCCGGGCAGGGACAGGCCCAGGCACGCCAGTTCCACATTGGCGGACTGGCCCGGCTGGGCCGCCTGATACGCCTGATTCGCCCGGTCCGTTAGGTCCGCTCGGTCCGATGGATCGGATTGCACGGCCCGGTCCAGCGGCCAGCGCGAGGGGTCGGCCGCCAGTTCCATGTCCAGGCCCATGCCTGTGGCGCAGAGCATCCTGAAGGCCGGGCCGCTGGCGCCTGCGCTGCCAGCGGCAGGGATGTCCACGCATTCGTAGATGATGGCGAAGGGCACGTCATAGGGGTTCTCGTCCAGCACGGCGCAGACTTTCTGGGCGGCGTCCCTGGCGTTGTGCATGTCCAGCGTGCGTATGCCCAGGCGGTGCAGCGTCTCCAGGCGCCTGCGGCTGACGATTTTTTCCGTGGTCTCGGTGCAGGGGCAGAACACGCCCTGCACGGTGACGCCGTCATCGGCCAGGATGGGGCCGTAGGTGAAGGTCACGAAGACCTCTTCCTGCGGCAGGTCGCGGTCGAAGAAGTAGCGCGCGTCGGTGGACCAGGTGGCCTCGCCGGTACGCATCACGCCTTCCAGCATGGGGCCGATATCGCTCCAGATCTCGCTCCAGCAGTGCGCACCGGCCTGTCCCAGCGCCTGGGGATGCTTGCTGGTGCCCAGGAAGGGGATGTATCCATCGTTGTAGATCAGTCGGAAGTCTTCGCCCCACCAGATGATGATGGGAAAGCGCGAGCCCAGCGCCAGGCTCACGGCGTTGCGCAGGTTCTGCGGCCAGCCGTCCGGCGCTCCCAGGGGCGTGGCCGCCCAGTCGTGGGAGCGCACGCGTGCCGGCATTTCGCCGCGCTGCGGCAGGAATCGAAAACTGTCTTCTGAGTTCACACTTTCTCCCACGGCAATTGCGGGTCTCGGGTCTCGGGCCTGGCCGCAGTCGCGGTTATTTTGACGTGGAGTGGCCCGCTCGCTTGCCGCGGCCCGAGCCCGACAGCTTGCCGCCGCCGCTTTGCCTGTTCACGGTGGCCCAGGCGCGCTTTTCAGCTTCTTCGTGGCCCACGCCGCCCGACTCGTAGCTGTCTTCGATATGTCGGGCCTGGCGCTTTTGCTTATCGGTATAGGCCGATTTGTCACCTTGTGGCATGTCACTCTCCCTTGCGCGTCTGTTCCTGCTCCGGGGACGGTGGCAGCTCGATGGGCGGCGCCGTGGTGGGCGGGTCGATGGGCTCGGGCCCGCGCGGGCGGCCAGGCTGGCGGTTGGGATCATCGGGGGCCACGGGGTCGTTGGGCGTGGTCGGCACCTGGGGAATATTGGGTGCGTGGGGCAGGGGGTGGTTCATGGTGCGTGTCCTTTTGGGGGTGTGTGGTGATGAGGGGTGCATGCCCTCTCAGCGCGCAGGCGTGGAGGTGGGGGCAGGGGCCGTGGCCGGATCAGCCTGCTGCGGCGCGGCGGAAGGCGCGGGCGGCGACGCGGGCTGTGTCGCGGGAGACGGTGAGGGCGAAGTCGTTCCAGTCGCTCCAGTGGCGCTGGGCGCATCCAGCCGGCCCTTGGGGGCCATGAAGTTGAACATCAGCACCAGGATCAGTGCGACGGCGGCGGTGAGTGCGCCAATGCGCAGGGGCCAGCGTCCGTCGCGGAGGTGGTTGTTCTCGCTGCGCTGGCGTTCGAGGGGGGCATGCATTCGGCGGGGTGAGTTGTCCATGGCGGGCTCCTTCAGTCCATGAGCTTTCACCTTAGGCCCGGCGGCGGCCTGCAGCTGTCGGACAAGGCATGCCCTGCGGGAGCGACAAGCCGCTGCACGGCGGTGGGGCTTGGCAGGACGGGCCGGACAGGCTTTTGGACAGGCACGCCGCTTGCCACCAAGCCAGGTTTCAGGCGTGGCGCCTGCGCCGGTCGGCCGGTTCTATGCGCAGCAGCTGGCGGTATTTGGTGACGGTGCGGCGCGCCACGACCAGGCCCTGGGCACCGAGCTGGCGTGCGATTTCAACATCCGACAGCGGCCGGGCATCGGACTCGGCAGCGATGATGTCGCCGATCAGCTCGCGGATGGCCGTGGCCGAGCAGGCATTGCCGCTGGCGCTGAGCATGGGGCGCGAGAAGAAATGCTTGAGCTCGAACACGCCCGTGGGCGTGGCCATGTATTTGTTGTTGGTCACGCGCGAGACGGTGGACTCGTGCACGCCCACTTCCTCGGCAATCTCGCGCAGCACCAGCGGCTTCATGGCCATGGCGCCGAACTCCAGGAACAGCTGCTGCTTGCGCACGATGGCCTGCGCCACCTCGAGGATGGTGGAAAAGCGCTGCTCCACGTTGCGCACCGTCCAGCGCGCATCCTGCAGGTGGTCGGCCAGTTGGTTCTGGCCGCTGCGGCGGTGGCGCTGAAACAGCTGCTCGTAGACGCGGTTCAGGCGCACGCGCGGCACGACCGCGGGGTTGAGGTGCACGTTCCAGCCGTTCTGGCCCCGGCGCACGATCACGTCGGGAACGATGTAGTCCACGTGGGAAGAGCCGAAGTTCCAGCCCGGCCTGGGGTTCAGCCGACGTATGCAGTCCAGCGCCTGCGTGATCTGCGCGGGCGGCACCTGCAGCGCCCGGGCCAGCCGGGGCACATCGCGGGCGGCCAGCGCATCCATGTGGTCCTGCACCATGGCCTGGACCAGCTGGCGCAGGTGGGCATCGCCGATCTGCGGGCATTGCAGCAACAGGCATTCGCCCACACTGCGGGCGGCCACGCCGGCCGGGTCCAGCGATTGCACCAGGCGCAAGGCAATGAGCATTTCCTGCGCGTCAGGTGCGGGGCTGAGGGCCAGCAGGCCGGCCAGTTCCTGCAGGTCGGTGCGCAGATAGCCGTCGTCGTCCAGCGACTCCACGATGGCGCGGGCCATGCACAGGTCGCGCGGCGTCATCGCCATCACATTGAGCTGGCCGTGCAGGTGCATGGCCAGCGTGGTCTCGCAGGCCGCCAGATCCATGGCCGTGCTTTCTCCATCCCCACCCTGGCGCGTGCCCGCATGCATGTCGGCCAGCCACAGGTCGCGGTCGTCGGCGGGTTCGGTGGCGGGGCCGGGCAGGTGGTCGGCCGGGTCGGGCGGGTGCTGCATGCCGGGAAGATCGCGGTCCATGTCCAGACCGATGCCCGTGCCGACGCCGTCATCCATGCCCGTGTCCGGGGACAGGCCTGCCTCCGGGGCCAGCCTGCCCATGCCGCCTTCCCGGTCCTCTTCACCCAGCTCCTTGCCGTCGAGCAGCCCCTGTTCGTACTCGCCGTCCTGCGCATCCTGCGGGTCTTCCAGGAACGGGTTGTCCTCCAGCTTGCTGCGCACCACGGCGGCAAAGTCCAGCGAGGACATCTGCAGCATCCGCACTGCAAGCTGCAGGCGGGGAGAAAGCGTCTGGGACTGGCGTATGTCCGCCCTGAGGTGCATGGAACCCATTTCATCTCCTTGGTGCGATGACCCGAAGACGCAAGCTCCATGCCGCCATGCGGGCGGCGAATCGTCTGGATACACTTTGGGCACGAAACCTGCTGTGGTCTCCCTGCGCAGGCGGCACGGGGCCCAGGGTTTTGCCGCCGCTGCGGGGGATCGGTTCTGGAACAGCGGGGCCGGTCATGGCGTCCACGGCAGAAATTGCCGTTTGGGCGCAAGGTTTTCTGCAAACTTTGCCATGTACCAGTCCACCAGCTTCCACACGGTCCCGCCCCCGGGGGCCCAGAATTCCGTTGCACGGGAGGCGCCGCGTGATGCCCTGCCCGAAGATCCCATGTCCATACGCCTGAGGTTGGTCCTGCTGCTGCTGGCCTTGCTGGTCTTTGTGCTGGCGGCCTCGTCCTGGCTGCTGTTGCGCGCCTACCAATCCGAGCAGGCGGCGCAGGAGCAGGCCGCGCGTGTCAGCAGCATGGCCATGGCCCGTCTGCTGGACAAGGAGCCGCGCACGGCCGGCGCCGACCAGGTGCTGGCGGCCCTGGGGCCCTTGCTGGACACCGGCTGGCCCGGCTTTCTGGTGGACAGCACGGGCCGCGCCATACCGGCCGGACACGGCGCTGCAGCCGACCTGCCTGCCTTGCCCGCCGACTTCAGCGAGCGGCTGGCGGCCAGCCTGGCGCAGGCTGCGCCTGGCGCGAAAAGTGCGGGGCAAGGCGCAGGGCAGGGCTGGCTGGATCTGCCCGATGCGCAGGGCGGGCCGCTGCGGGCCTTCTTCAGCAAGTCCGCCCAGGGCTGGACCTGGGTGAGCTGGGTCCCCTGTTCTGCGCTGGACCCCGCATGCTCCCGGCCTCTGAAGGGGGTGATCTGGGTGGCCATCGTTTTGTTTGCGGTGGCGGGCCTCGGACTGGCGCGGCTGGCGCTGCGGGGCAGCGCTGCCCTGGTGTTGCCGGCAATGGGCGGCAAGGCGCAAGACCATGGCCAGGGCGGCGGTGATGCCGGCCTGTCCGAAGGCGCTGCGGTGGACACTGCCGGCCTCGATGCGGCCGCTGCCCGTCTCCAGAGCGAACGCCTGCAGGTGGTGGGGCGGCTGGCAGGCCGGTTTTCCCATGAGTTCAACAACCAGCTGGGCATTCTGAGCAACAGCGCCTATCTGATAGAGCGGCGCTCCGAGGACCCGGGCCTGCGCCTGCCCGCCCAGGCCATGCTGCGCTCGGTGGACACGGCCAGCCGCCTCACGCAGCAACTGCTGCGTTTTGGGGCGCACCATTGCACGCATGCGCTGGTGGTGGACCTGTACCGCTGGCTGCCCGGCCTGCAGGGCACGCTGGCCGTGGTGCTGGGCAAGCGCATGGCGCTGGAGGTGGCGGAGCCTGCCGAGGCCAGTCAGCCCGGCCAGCCGGCGCCGCGATTGGGCGTGCACGTGGACCCGGACGAATTGGAACTGGCGCTGATCAGCATTTTTCTCGCCATCCGCGAAGCAATGACCGATGGCGCGCAGGTGCACATGGCCGCCCGGCCCCTGTCCGAGGACCAGGACCAGGCCGCAGCTTCTCGCGGGAATGCGCTGGTTGAGATCCGCATCGAGGCCATGGCCCACGGGGCGGGCGCCGCCAGCACCGGCTCCGGTACTGGCGAGGCGGGCGCGCCACGGCTGGAAAGTGTGGAAAGGCAGGACCCGCCGCCTGTCTTCACTCCATTGAACGATGCCGATGCGGACGCCACCTGCGGCCTGACCCTGGCGCGCCGCCTGTGCCTGGAGCGCGGCGGCGTGGTGCGGGCCGAGGGTGAGCATGGCCGCTGCCTGGCGGTCTCACTGGTGCTGCCGCGCGTGGCCATGGCGGCGCAGGACTGCCTGGCGCAAAGGCTGGACTGACAGGCTGCCTGGCCGCTTTCAGCGCGGCACGCTCGGCTTGCACAGGTTGAAGATGGCCAGCAGCGCAACGGCGCAGGCCAGAGAGACGAAGATGGACATGGAGGTGGCCGGCGCCTCCGTCTGCGCATTCATGGCCGAAGGCCCCAGCAGCGGCGCCAGCAGCCACCCGCCCAGCAGTGCGCCAATGGCGCCTATGACCACGTTGAGCAAAATGCCTTGCTCGGCCTGGGTGTTCGTGACCATGCTGGTAATCCAGCCGATCAGGCCACCCACCATCAGCCAGATGAGGAAGTCCATGGCATCGCCCTTGAAAAAAAGTTACGGTTGGTGGTCAAGGGCAATCGGCGTGCCCGGCTCCTGCAGGCCGTTCAGAGCCTCGGCTTGTCAGGGGCGGTGTCCTGGTCCGAGGCAGGGCGAATCTCTGCACGCTCCGCCTCATGGCCCGAAGGCGTCTGGGCATCCAGGCCCCGGTCGGGCGACTCGCTGACCTGGGGCAGGTCGGCGGCGTGCTCTATCAATTCCTCGATGATGAAGCGGCCATAGAGTTGGGCGCGCTCGGCGCCGGCGGCCTTCAGGGCATCGGCGGCCGTGCGTGCGGCCTCGTCGTTGTCCACGCGCACCACCAGCCAGTGGTAGCCGCGTTCGGCCAGGGCCTGGTGGGCCTTGACCAGGTTGAGCTCCTGGCCCACGGCGGCAACGGGGCTGGCCTGGCGCAGGTCTTCATCGATCTGGGCCAGCATTTCCCGGTCGGAATAGCGCTGGATGTCCTGGGCGGGCAGCTCAAGCGCCTGCAGCGCGGCCACGCCGTCATCGGCCTGCGCAGCCGTGGGAAACGAGACCACCATGTGGCCCACGGGCTTGAAGACACCGTAGGCGCGGGGAGGAGAGGAGTCCATGGGCTTGTCCTTGGTTGCACGAAGGTGCAAGCAAGGTGGCAAGCAGCGTGCCTGCAAGTTTGGGTGTCAGCCGTGCTCGGCGTCCGTCTCGCCCTTTTTGCCGCCCGCATAGTCCCTGAGCCGGTTGTACAGGGTCTTGAGGCTGATGCCGAGCACGGCCGCCGTGCGTTCCTTCTGGTACTTGCACTGCTTGAGCGTGGCCTGGATGAGCAGCCGCTCGGCCTGCGCCATGGTCATGCCGATGGGCAGCTGTATGGTGGCCGGCTCGGTGTCGGGCAGGTCGTAGGTGGCGGCTGCATGGGCGTGGTCGGCGGGCGCATGCGCTGTGATGGTGGGGGGGATGGGCGCAGTCAGTGGCGCGCTCACTGGCGCGCTCAACGGCGCGCTCATTGGCATGGACCCCGCCTGCGGCATATGTGGCATTTGCGGCAGGTGCAGGGCGTGGGCGGCCGGATGCACCGGGGCCGGCTGCTGGACAATGGCCACGGGCGGCCGGGGCAGCCATTCCTGGCTCACCAGCGGGCCGGGCTCCATCACATAGGCGCGCTGCACGGCATTGCGCAACTCGCGCACATTGCCGGGCCAGCTGTATTGCGCAAGCTGCTTGAGGGCCGATGCCGTGAATTGCTTGGCCAGGCCCTCGCGCTGGGAGATGGCCTCCATGAAATGCTGCGCAAGCAGCGGAACGTCGGTCAGGCGCTCGCGCAGCGGCGGCAGCTCGATGGGGAAGACGTTCAGGCGGTACAGCAGGTCTTCGCGCAGCTTGCCGCTGGCCACGGCCTCGTAGGGGCAGCGGTTGGTGGCGGCGATCACGCGCACATCGGTCTGCAGCGTCTGGGTGGAGCCCACGCGCATGAAGCGCCCGGTCTCCAGCACGCGCAGCAGCTTGACCTGCAGCTCCATGGGCATTTCCGTGATTTCGTCCAGAAACAGCGTGCCCGTGGCCGCGCGCTCGAAAAAGCCCTGGTGCTGGCGGTCGGCGCCGGTGAAGCTGCCCTTTTCGTGGCCAAAGATCTCGCTTTCGATCAGGTGCGGAGAAATGGCCCCGCAGTTGACCGCCAGGAAGGGCCGGCTGCGCCGCTGGCTCAGCTCATGCAGGGTCTGTGCCACGACTTCCTTGCCGGTGCCGCTTTCGCCCGTCAGAAAGACCGTGACCGAGGTGCCGGCCACCCGCTCCATCTGCTGGTACAGCCGCTGCATGGGGGCCGAGCCGCCCCACAGCCGGCCAAAGCGCCCTTCCTGGGCGCAGTAGCCGGCGCCTGTCCTGTCTTGCGGGGTGATCTGGTCGAAGGCCGCGCCCGTGACGGTGCTGGTGCCCGTCTCCGGCAGGCCGGCCGTGGGGATCAGAAAGCGCGAAAGAATGTCCTCCAGCCGCCCGATGCCCACGGGCTTGACCAGATAGTCCATGGCGCCGCGGCGCAGGGCCTCGATGGACGAGTCCAGGCTGGCGTGGCCGGTCACCAGCACGATCTGCGAGTCCTGCGGCACCTGCTGGTCACCGAAAAGGTCCATGCCGTTGCCATCGGGCAGTTGCAGGTCCAGCAGCACCAGGCTGGGCGGCTGCATGGCCATCTGCCGGCGCGCGTCGCGCAGGGTGTGGGCCACGGCGACCGAGAAGCGGTCCACGCCCACGAGTTCGCGCATGGTCGCTGCGGAATCCGCATCGTCATCGACGATCAGCACGTGGTTCATTGCATGGCCTCCAGGGGTCCTCGCCGCAACGCGTTTTGACAAAATTTCATGATCTGCCAGTTTAAGGGCGAGCATGCGGGCGTCTTTGTCAGTCCACAGGCACAGTGTTTGCCGGGCGTGCGGGAGGCGGGATCAGGGAGGCGGCTGGCGACTGGCGCGCCGGCCGCTGCGGGGCTGCAGCAGCCCCAGGAACAGGCATTCCTTGGCGCTCAGTCCGCGCGGGCGCCTGTCCGGTGCGGTGGGAATGTCCTGTCCCGGTTGCTCGCACAGGGCCAGCACCTGGGGATGGATGTAGAACTTGCGGCAAACCGCACAGGTATTGCCCAGGCGCCGGGCGACCTGCGTGACCAGAGCGTTCAGCGCCGCCGCACTGGTGCCTGCGCCTTCTTGCGGCGCTGCCTTGCCTGCGGTCAGCACCAGTTCCAGCGCGTACACGCTGGCATGCCAGGTGCGGAAATCCTTGGCGCTGAAATCCGGGCCGTCTGCGGCATCTCCGACATCTGCGGCATCTGCGGCATCAGCCCCATGGGCCGCAGCCTTGCCGCAAATCCTGCGGATGTAGTCGTTCACATGCTCGGATCGCACATGGTGCACTTCGCCTTCATCGTCGATGAACTGGAACAGCCGCTGGCCCGGCAGCTCCTGGCAGCGCTTGACGATGCGGGCCACGGCGCGGTCGGACACGCGGGCCTGCTGCAGCACGCCGCTCTTGCCCTTGAAGCTCAGCGTCAGCTCACCCGCGTGCACCTGGGCATGGCGGTTTCTGAGCGTGGTGAGGCCGTAGGATCCATTGCTCTCGGAATACTCGTCATTGCCTATGCGCAGGGCCGTGCAGTCCAGCAGCCAGACGATGGCGGCCACCACGGTGTCCAGCTGCGGCCGGCCTGGCTTGAGGTCGCGCGCCACCGCCCGACGGATGGCGGGCAGGTGGCGGCCAAAGGCGCGCATGCGGTCGAACTTGACCTGCTTGCGCTGTTCCTGCCACTGCGGGTGGTAGCGGTACTGCTTGCGGCCCCGGGCATCGCGGCCCGTGGCCTGCAGGTGGCCCTGGGCATCGGGGCAGATCCAGACATCCACATAGGCCGGTGGAATGGCGAGTTTGCGTATGCGCGCCAGCGCCTGGGCATCGCGCACGGGCTTGCCGTCCTGTGCCACGTAGGAAAAGCCCTTGCCGCGCCGCACGCGGCGCCAGCCGGGCATGCGGTCGTTCACATAGCTCAGGGCAGGGCCGGGGCCGTCCCCCTTCGCTGCCTTGCCCCTGGCTGGCGCGGAGCTCAGTGCACCCCCTGCGGTGGTGGTGGCGGGCGGG
>NZ_LZZV01000014.1:0-170597 GCF_014170385.1 Delftia sp. UME58 | reverse complement strand
CGCGACAGGCGGGGTGACAGGCGGGGGGACAGGGGGTGCAGGTACCGAAGTGATCATGGGAAGTTGCTCCTGTAGGGGGTGGCAGGCCGGGCCGGCCTTGGTGTTGCCGTGGCAAGCGCCATGCCTGGACCCGGGGTAAATGGCCCTGGTAAAAGGTTGGTTGAAGTCCGGCGCGGTGCCATCTGGTGGCAACGATGTGGCGCACGCCGGGACGGGGGTCAGGCCAGCGTTCTCAGCTTCGCTTCGCGGGCCCAGAAGCGCTTCTTGGCGCCTTCGATGAAGGGTTCGGGCTTGTCGATGGGAAACACGCCCTCGTCCGGCGTGATGCCGGCCGTCTTCATGATGTGCTGCGTGGCCTTGCAGGCGGCAATGGCCTTGAGGTGGCCGAAGGCGTCGCGGAACCAGTCCTGCGCGGCTGCCTCATGGGCCAGCGCCTGGCCGCGCTCCAGCGTGATGATGGACACCACGGCATCGAATTGCGCGGATGGCGATCCGGCCAGCTGGCCGTCGGCAGGCAGGTGGCTGCCGTCGTCCAGCGTGGCGCCGCCGATCTTGGGCGCAATGATCTTCACGCTGGCCTTTTGCGCCACCAGCGCCTGGTGGAAGGCGGCAACGTGCCGGGCGCTGGAGCCTTCGTCCACCAGGATGGCAACGCAGCGGCCCTGCAAGGTGGGCTTCATGCGGTCGATGATGCGCGTGGCCGGGCTGGGCGGCAGCTTTTGCGGGGGCACGGCAGGCTTGGCGGCAGGCGGCAACTGGGGCAGGCCCAGGCCGTCGGCCACGCGCTTTGCCAGGTCGGCGTCTATCACCTGCAGGTGGCCGACCACGGCCAGGCGCACATGCGGCGTCTGTACCTTGGACAGCTCGAACACCAGGGCGCTGGCGATGTGGGCCTGCTCCTGCGCGCTCTGGCTTTGGTAGAACATGCGCGCCTGGCTGTAGTGGTCGGCAAAGCTCTCTGGGCGGATGCGGCCCTTGGCACCCTCCTGCGCGGGCTGGGCAAAGTGCCGCAAGCCGCGGGCTGCCGAGGCGCGCGGGCTGTCGGCCTGCAGGCTGGAGGGCTCGTAGGCCACGCGGCCCTTGGGCACCTCGGTCTGCATGTGGCCGTCGCGCTGGTGGTGGGCGAACGGGCATTTGGGCGCGTTGATGGGCAACTGCGTGAAGTTGGGCCCGCCCAGGCGCGACAGCTGGGTGTCCAGGTACGAGAACAGGCGGCCCTGCAGCAGCGGGTCGTTGCTGAAATCGATGCCGGGCGGGATATTGGCCGGGCAGAAGGCTACCTGCTCGGTCTCGGCGAAGAAGTTGTCGGGCCAGCGGTCCAGCACGAAGCGGCCGATCTTGCGCAGCGGAATTTCCTCTTCGGGGATGAGCTTGGTGGGGTCCAGGTGGTCGTAGGGCAGGGCGTCTGCCTGCTCCTGCGAGAACAGCTGCACGCACAGCTCCCAGGCCGGGTAGTCGCCCGCCTCGATGGCCTCGAACAGGTCGCGGCGGTGGTAGTCGTTGTCTGCGGCCTGCAGCTTGAGGGCTTCGTCCCAGACCGTGGACTGGATGCCCAGTTCGGGCCGCCAGTGGAATTTCACGAAGGTGCTTTCACCCTGGGCATCGACCAGCCGGAAGCTGTGCACGCCAAAGCCCTCGATCATGCGCAGGCTGCGCGCGATGGTGCGGTCGCTCATGATCCACATGACCATGTGCATGGACTCGGGCATGAGGGAGATGAAGTCCCAGAACGTGTCGTGCGCCGTGGCGGCCTGCGGAAAGCCCCGGTCGGGTTCCATCTTCACGGCATGGACCAGGTCGGGAAACTTCATGGCGTCCTGGATGAAGAAGACCGGTATGTTGTTGCCCACCAGGTCCCAGTTGCCCTCTTCGGTATAGAACTTGATGGCAAAGCCGCGCACATCGCGCGGCGTGTCCACCGAGCCTGCTCCACCGGCCACGGTGGAGAAGCGCACAAAGATCGGCACTTGCTTGCCGGTTTCGGTCAGCACCTTTGCGGTGGTGTATTGCTCCAGCGAATCTGTCAGCTGGAAATAACCGTGGGCGCCTGTGCCGCGTGCATGGACGATTCGCTCTGGAATGCGCTCATGGTCGAAATGCGTGATTTTCTCGCGCAGGATGAAATCTTCCAGCAGCGTAGGGCCTTTTTCCCAGGCGGTGAGGGAGTTCTGATTATCAGGAACCGGAATGCCTTGCTGCGTGGTCAATCCGGGGTGCTGTCCGTCGGCCTGTTGCTGTAATTCTCCGCCATGGCCTGTGGCGGATTGCTTGGACGATTTCTTTTCACCAGGGGATTTCTTAGCCACGATTTACTCCTTGAAAGAAAGAGGATGGCCTGTTGTATGAGGCAATAATTATTGGAAGAGGCGATTGGCTGAACCAAAGGGCATCGTCAACAAAGCTCTGGAGATAAAAAAAGGGCCCAGGGGGCCCTTTGCCAGTTCACGCTATCGGCAGCTTAACGCTGCTGATGGCTGCCCTGCTTTTGCTGTTCCCCTGGTTGGTTGCGCTGGGGATTGCTCTGTTGCTGCTGTTGGTTGGGATTGTTCGGGTTGTTGGGATTGCTTTGCTGCTGCTGCCCCGGATTGTTCTGTTGCTGCTGCTGCTTGTTCTTGTCGTTTTGCTGGTTGCTGGCCGTGTTGCCTTGAGGGTTGTTGGTCTGTTGCGTCATTTCCGTACTCCTTAAGTAAACAGCGATGCCGTCATCACTGCAATTTCATTGTGCGACCGTGAAAATGGCCGGCTTGTAGGATATTTGGAAGATTACTTTTGGTAAAGCATTGGAATTTGCTATGGAGTGGTCTTGTTCCATTTTTTCGGTGCAGATGGATGTATTTCTTATAATGAAATTGCTTTTGTAAAAAATGCAGCCAGGCCAAATATGGGGTTATTTGGCGGCGGGGCGTTTTGCAGGGGCCCTGGCCGGGGTTTTTGTGGATTTTGTCGATTTTCTGGGCGCCGGGGCCTTTGCATTTTTTACCGTTGACGCGGTATTTTTTTCCTTGGCTGCGGTGGCGGACGGCCCGCCTGCGCCCTTGCCCAGGCTGTTCTTGAGCAGGGCCGTCAGGTCCAGCACGGCCGCGTTGGCCGGCGTGGCGGGTGTGGTCTCCTGTTTTTCCACGTTTTGGACATCGCCCGCATGCGCCTTGGCCTGCACCAACTGGTGGATTTCCTCGCTGAAGGAGTTGCGGAACTGGTCGGCGTCCCAGGCCTGGCTCATGTCCTTGATGAGGGCCATGGCCATGGTCATCTCGGCGCTCTTGATGCCGGCGGCCTTGGCGTCCAGCGGCGGCAGGTCCAACTGCTCGAAGGAGCGGATCTCGCCGCCCCAGCGCAGCAGGTTGAGCACCAGCGCCCGGCCGCAGGGGATCAGGATGGCCAGGTGCTGCTTGGTCTGGATGACCACCTTGGCCACACCCACCTTGTTGCTCTTGCGCAGGGCCTCGCGCAGCAGGGCGTAGACCTTCTCGCCACGGTGCAGGGGGGCGGTGTAGTAGGGGCGTTCCAGGTAGATGAAGGGGATGTCCTGGGCATCGACAAAGGCCTCGATCTCGATGGTCTGCGTGGTCTTGGGAAAGGCGGCGGCAATCTCTTCAGCGCTCAGCACCACGTAGCGGCCTTCCTCGAATTCCACGCCCTTGACGATGTCGGCCGTGGCCACCTCCTTGCCCGTGACCTTGTTGATGCGCTTGTAGCCCACGGGCTGCATGTTGCGCTTGTCCAGCCAGTCGAAGTCGATGTCCGAGCTGGCCGTGGCCGCGTACAGGCCGATGGGAATGTGCACCAGGCCAAAGCTGATGGCGCCCTTCCACATGCTGCGCGCGGAGGTGGAGGGGCTGGATTTGGGGGAGGCGGCTTTCTTCATGGCGGTGCTTTCTTCGATTCCTGGGGGACGGCGCTCAGCGCTGCGCCTCGAAGCCCAGCGCCTTCATGGCGCGGCCCAGGCCCACGGCGGCCGTGCCGTAGTGCTCCCAGGGGGAGTTGCCCAGGCGCAGGCGCTGGTCTACCGAGCGAATGGTCCAGTGCGCGCCGCCCGTGAGCCTGTCCAGCTCGTTCCAGGCCACGGGCACGGAGATGCCCATGCCCGGCCGCGCCCGGGCCGTCCACGCGCAGGCCGTGGTGGCGCCGAAGCCGTTGCGCAGGTAGTCCACAAAAATCTTTCCCACGCGGTTGCGCGGCCCGCTTTTGGCCACGAAGCGCTGGGGCACGGCATGGGCCAGGTGCTGGACCACGGCCTGCGAGAAGGCCTTGACGGTGTCCCAGTCCAGCAGCCGCTTGATGGGCACGACCACGTGCAGGCCCTTGCCGCCGCTGGTCTTGAGGAAGGCCGGCAGCTCCAGTTCCTGCAGCAGCACATGCAGCAGGCTGGCGGCCTCCTGCACCTGCTGCCAGGGCACGCCTTCGCCGGGGTCCAGGTCGAAGGTCATGCGGTCGGGCCGGTCGATGCGGTCCTTGCGCGCGTTCCAGGTGTGCCATTCGATGGTGTTCATCTGCGCCGCCGCCACCAGGCCTTCGCGCCGGGACACCTCCATCAGCGGGGCATGGCCGGGGTCCAGTTCCGGCGACAGGGCGGCGATGCCCTGCAGCGGCGCCTGGTCGAGGTGCTTCTGGAAGAACAGCTCGCCCTCGATGCCGTCCGGCGCCCGCATCATGGCCACGGGCCGGGACTTGAGGTGGGTGATCATGAAGGGCGCCACCGTGGCGTAGTAGCGCGCCAGATCCATCTTGGTGATGCCGGTGGAGGGATCGATGACCCGCCCGGGATGGGTGATGGTCATCGAGGCGGGCAGTCGCGCCGCCCTGGCATTGCGGGTTTGCGTTCGTGCAGCGCCAGGCGTGGCTGCAGCGCTGGCGGAAGATGCGGTCGATGGCACGTGCTGTGGCTCCTCTTTGACAATGCTGCGTGCAGGCTTGTCCGCACGCAGGCCCTGGAATACGGCATGGCGGACCTGGCCGTCCTCGGTCCACTGCGCGAACGAGACCTCGGCCAGCAGCGTGGGGCGCACCCAGTGCACCCCACTGCCAAGGCCCCGGCTGTCCGCCAGCGGCGAGGTGCCGGTGGCAAGGCGCTCCAGGCGCTGGCGCAGGTCGGCCAGGGTGCGCCTGTTGAATCCCGTGCCCACCTTGCCTGCCGCGCGCAGCTGGCCATCCTCGCCATGCACGGCCAGGACCAGGGCGCCCAGGCCCGTGCGCGTGCCCTGGGGATCGGTGTAGCCCGCGATCACGAATTCCTGGCGCAGGCCGCACTTGAGCTTGATCCAGTCCGCGCTGCGCCGCGAGGCATAGGCGCTGCCGCGCCGCTTGCCGATCACGCCCTCCAGGCCCAGCTGGCAGGCGGCGGCCACCAGGTCGGCTGGCGGGGCGTCAAAGGCCTCGCTGAAGCGAAGGCGGTCCGAAGGCGCCTTGTGCAGCAGGGCCTGCAACTGCTGGCGGCGCTGCTCCACGGGCTGGGGCCGCAGGTCCTGGCCGTCCTGCCACAGCAGGTCAAACGCGAAGAACACCAGGTGGTCGGTGCGCTCGCCGTCAAAGGCGTTTTGCAGGGCCTGGAAGTCAGGGCGGCTGTCGCTGTCCAGCACCAGCACCTCGCCATCCATCCAGCCCGATTGCAGGGGCAGTGCTGCAAAGGCGCGGGCCAGGGCGGGCATTTTGGTGGTCCAGTCCTTGCCGTTGCGTGTGAAAAGGCGAACGGCGCCGCCCTCGATGCGCGCCAGCAGCCGGTAGCCGTCGAACTTGCTCTCGAAGATCCATTGCCCGGCATCTGCAGGTGCATGGTCCACCAAGGTTGCCAATTGCGGGGCGATGCTCTGCGGCATGGGCGCGGCGACGTGCGTAGCGACGGGCGTGGTGACGGGCGCGGTGACGGGCGCGGTGGCGGTGGGCAGGGGAAGGCCGGCCACGCTGTCGGGCAGGTCCTCGACCACGTTGAATTCGCTGGCAGCACGTTCCAGGCCGTCGTGCTCCTTGATCAGCAGCCAGGCGGGCTTTTTGGCGTCGTCCTTGCCGCGCATGCGCACCAGGGTCCAGCGGCCCTGCAGCTTGTGGCCGCGCAGCGTGAACTTGAGCTTGCCCTTGCGATAGCCTTCGGCCGCATCGCCCTCGGGCAGCCAGGTGCCACGGTCCCAGATGATGACCTTGCCCGCGCCGTACTGTCCCGGTGGAATCTGGCCCTCGAAGCGGTTGTAGGCCATGGGGTGGTCTTCCACCTGGACGGCCATGCGCTTTTCGGCCGGGTCGTAGCTGGGGCCCTTGGGCACGGCCCAGCTCTTCATGCTGCCGTCCAGCTCCAGGCGGAAGTCGTAGTGCAGGTGGCTGGCCCAGTGCTTTTGAATGACGAATTGCAAGGCGCCCGCGCCGGGCTGCCCTGCAATCGCCTCACTGGAAGGTTCTGCCGAAGGTTCCGGCGTGCGCGTGAAGTCGCGCTTTTGCCGGTACAGCGCGAGCGAGGCCTGGGGTGTCGCCGCCTTGGCCGCCCCTTTGGTGGGGCGGGCCTGGCGGGATGCCTGGGACTTGCTGCGCGTGGCCGGCATGGCGGTATCCGTCAGTGGATGAGCGCAATCAGGATGATGATGGGAATGGGAACGCCCAGCAGAAAAAGCAGTATGGATCGCATGGCAAGCCTCCGTTGAATGGATTGAATTGGATGGATTGGGTTTCAGTGCCGGGGATTATCAAAAGGCATCGCGTTGACGACCACCCCAGGTGGCGCACAGGCTGCCCACAAAAGCGCCCAGCATCAGGGAAACAAACAGCCAGAGCATGGAATGGGCCGTGGCCTTGCGTGCCTCTTCGGCTGCCTGCTTGGCCTTTTGCTTGGCTTCTTCAGCCTTTTGCTCGGCCTGCTTTATCTGCATTTGCACGGAATCAAAGGTGCTACGCACTTTCTTTTGCGCATCTTCCACGGACATATCGGAATTGCGCGCAATCAGCTGGGCCAGGTATTGCTCGTCGGCGGGAGACAGCTGGCCGGTGCGCAGCGACTGGGCAAAGATCACGCCGGCCTCGCGGGTGGCGCTGGCCAGGTCGGCGGGCGTGGCATTGCTGGTGGAGGTAGCGGCGCCGGAATTGCGGAACAGGCTGCCGGTCCAGTAGGCCAGGCCTTGGGGCGAGGCATCGGCGCCCGAGGCACCGGCCATGGCTGCGGCACCGCCAGCAGCCGCACCGCCGGCGGCGCCGATCGCGCCGCCCACCACGTTGGAGGCGCTGGTGGCCACGGTCTGCGCGGCCTTGAAGGCGCCGGAGACGGCACCGCCTGCAGCGGCGCCCATCAGGGCCACCATGGCCAGCGTGGCCAGTGCCCAGGACAGAAAGCCATGGGCCGTGTCGCGGAAGTAGACCTCGTCCGTGTGCACGCCTTGCCAGCGTGTGCGCAGCCGCCCGGCCAGATAGCCGCCCACGCCGGCCGAGGCCAGCTGGGTGAAGGCGATCCAGGCCACGGCCGTCAGGCCCAGGGCGCCGGCATCCAGGCCTTCACCGGACCATACCGACACCGACGACAGGCCCAGGCCCGTGCCCAGAATGAACAGCAGCAGCGACAGCGATGCCGCCGCCATGGCGCCGGCAAATATCGCGGCCCATGAAACGCCGCTGCGTGAGGTATCTACGGTGGCGACCGTGTTGACCACTGGCGCTTCAGCCAGGGGCGCGGATTCGGAATAGGCAATGGACATGGCCGACTTTCTTGGAGTTGAGTGCCCCATTCTTGCCAGTCGCAATAGACGCCGCTGTAGGAGGATTGGAAATGCAGGACTGGCAAACGCAGATGAAAAACGTCATCCTTTGCCAGATGACGATTTTCAAGCGAATGCGCAGGCTGGATATGGAAAATGCTGCCTGCAATCGGTAATTCTTGCAGAACATTTTCCAGGGCGGTATTTGGATTATTCAGGTCAGTGCGGCGATGCCTTTTTCCATTGCCGGATATTCATCGCCGCATTGAAGCTGTCATCCGGAAAATGCTCAGGGCTGGCGCACGTCGGCCACGACCTGCTCGCCAAAATCGGCACGCTGCAGCCAGCCCAGCACCAGGGCTGCCGCCTGCTCGGGCGTGGACAGCTTGCCGCCTTGCTTGAGCTGGGCAAAGTTGCCTGCGTCGGGGAAGGCGGCGGCATCGGCGCTGCGCAGCTGCACCTGCATGTCGGTGTCGATGACGCCGGGCGCCAGCGAGCAGATGCGCGCGCCGTGGGGCTTGAGGGCCTCGTCCAGCGCCACGCTGCGGCTGAAATGGTCCATGCCGGCCTTGGCCGCGCAGTAGGAGGCCTGCGAGGCGATGGCGCGCCGGCCCAGGCCCGAAGAAATGTTGAGCACCTTGCGCGGCACGGCCGTCCAGCCCTCGGTGGCGGCCAGGAAGGCGGCCGTCAGCAGCATGGGCGCCTCCAGCCCCACGCGCATGGCCTGGGCAATGTCGGCGGGCTGCAGCTGCGACAGCGGCGCAATCTGCGGAATCACGCCCGCGTTGTTGATCAGGGTGACGCTGGCGTAGCGCGCGGTGTCCAGGCCGGCCAGCCAGTCGCCCAGCCTGCGGGCCGCGGCCTCGGGCTCGCCCAGGTCCACGCTCCACTGCTGCAGCGGCGCGCGCGCCGTGGCGGCCGCCTGGGCCAGGTCTTCGCTGGTGGAGCGCGACAGCGTGACCAGTTCATGGCCTGCATCCAGCAGTTGCCGGGCCATGGCCAGGCCCATGCCGCGCGAGGCGCCGGTAAGAATCGTCAGGGAAAGAAGAGGCGATGCATTGTTCATGCGGGCGATGGTATCGCTTGTGCCCGTGCTGCCGGCCCGGCCGCTGCCTGGGCGGCGACGGGGTCCGATGGCAGCAGCAGCTCGGCGCTGTGCGCCTGCCGGGTGCGCTCCAGCGCCTGCACGATGCGTTCGCAGGCACGCTCGGCCGCCTCGTGCAGGCTGGCGCCCTGCAGCCAGTGGCCGGTGAGCGCGGCACTGAACAGATCGCCCGTTCCCTTGGGCACCGCATCCACCCGCGCGTGGGTGATCACATGCACGTCATCGCGCGTGACCAGGGCCACGCGCATGCGCTGGGCAGGCTCGCCGTCCAGCTCGGGCGATGCGCTGGTCACGGCCACCCACTGCGTGCGTCCCTTGAGCAGGCTGCGCGCGGCCTGGACCACATCGTCCATGCCGCGCACAGGGCGCGCGGTCAGCCGTTCCAGCTCGAAATGGTTGGGCGTCAGCCCGTCGGCCAGCGGCAGCAGGTGGCGCTGGTAGGCCTCGACCATGGCGGGGTCCACGTAGATGCCGCTGTCGTGGTCGCCGATCACCGGGTCCACCACCACGCGCAGGCCGGGCCGCTGCGCCAGCAGGCCGGCAACCCAGTCCGCCAGCAGCGTGGCCTGGGCCGGCCCGCCCAGGTAGCCGGCCAGCACGGCCTGCAACTGCCGCAGCCCGCCGCGCGCGCCCAGGTCCTGCAGATAGCCCGCAAACCACTCGGCGGCAATCGCTCCGCCGTGGATGCTGGGATAGTGCGGCGTGTTGCTGAACACCACCGTGGGCACGGCCGCCGCCGCCAGCCCCAGCGCCTGCAGCGTGGGCATGGCCACGTTGTTGCCAACGCGGCCGTAGACGACCTGGGACTGCACCGACACCACGTCGATGGCCAGGGGGTGCAGCATGTCTTGGGGAGCGGGGGCGTTCATGGGCGGCCTTGCGGGTGGCAATTCTTGGACGAAGCTGCATTTATAGCGCTGCCATGCGGGACCCGGCAGCACATTCCAGGGCGCACGGCCAGACCACTTCCAGAATCGCGGCAGCGGGATTGGAGCGCCATGCAAGAATGGTTTTTTCCGCACGCATGCATCTCGCTTGAACATGAATTCCCCTCCAGAAATCCAGGCCCTGTATTCGAAATTCAGCGGTGCCGAGGCCTCGGCGCGTTTGAGGGCAGAGATCCGCAGCCAGGTCGCGAGCTGGCGTTGGGCGTCCGACTCCATGGGCTTTGACGAACCCTATGCCCGTGAGCTGTTCGGCGGCCCTGCCGCACGCTGGCTCAGCGATGGGCGGGCAGACCCGCAAAAGCATGTGCACCACGGCCTTGATGCCCAGGGCCGCATCGTTATCGAATGCCGTTCCAGCGCGCGCGAGCAGGTGTGCCTGCACACGCCCGGACAGCGCACAACCGTGTCGTGGCATGGTGGCGGCGGCATCGATTCCGTCAGCCAAAGCCGCTACGAAGAGGGGCGGCTAGTCGCCCATCACATGCACCTTGGCTACCGTGGCATGGACAGCCGCTATGAGTACGACGGCGAACAACTGCAGTGCAGCGTGACCCGGAACTGGGAAACCCGTGAGAGGCCCTGGCTCACGCGGCATGTGTTCGTGCATGGCGCGGACGGCGTTCTGGATCGCATCCACCTTCAATACCTGGACACGCAGGGCCAGCCCGAGCCGGGTGCCGACAGGCTGCTCTACCTGCGCCTGCCCAAGGGCGAGACGCTGAAGACCGTCGAGGCGCGTGTGCAGCTGCTGCTGGAGCAGTCACTGGCCACGGCCTTGCAGCAGATCCCACGCGATGAACCACTCTACGGTCTTCTGCTTTGCTACACGCATGAGGACCTGGCCGCAGCCTGGCCGCCCTTTCTGGTCTGGGGGCGCGAATCCTATCGGCGCGCGGTGCTGGAGCGTGGCGAAGAGGTTCCGTATTACCTTTGGGCGCCGGACGAGATACGCGGCATGGGCGATGCCGACGAGCACTGGTTCTCCGATGAGGCGCTTGGCGAAGCCTGCCTGCTGCATGGCCAGTTGATGGAGATGAAGCAGAGCAATGCCTCGGCCATGCGGGTGCTCAGGCACATGCTGCCCTTGCTGGAGAGCATGGTCAGGCAGGCGGGTCTGCCTGTGACCGATGATTTCGTGGTGGCCTTTGCCGACAACACGGGCGAGATCGATCCCTTGAAGGCCATGAAGGCCCGTCTGCCGGATGCGCATTGGGCGTTGCTCAAGCAGCGCGGCCTGGTGTGAGGTCTTTCGGGTTCTGAAATGAAAAGGCCCGCCGGATGGCGGGCCTCCGTGCAGTGCCGGCTTGCAGTATTGCCGGCGCCTTGCAGGGCGCTCAGGCGCTCAGGCGCTCAGGCGCCCAGGTAGGCGCGGCGCACGGCGTCGTTGGTCAGCAGGTTGGCGCCGGTGTCTTCCAGCACCACCTTGCCGGTCTCCAGCACATAGCCGCGGTCGGCGATCTGCAGGGCGCGGTTGGCGTTCTGCTCGACCAGGAAGACCGTGACGCCGGCCGTGCGGATGGTCTGGATGATCTCGAAGATCTGCGCAATGATCAGCGGCGCCAGGCCCAGTGTGGGCTCGTCCAGCAGCAGCAGGCGGGGCTTGCTCATCAGCGCGCGGCCGATGGCCAGCATCTGCTGCTCGCCGCCCGACATGGTGCCGGCGCGCTGGTGGGCGCGCTCACGCAGGCGCGGGAAGAGGCCGAACACATGTTCGATGCCGGCCTCGATCTGCGGCTTGTCCAGGAAGAATCCGCCCATCTTCAGGTTGTCCGTGACCGTGAGGTCCGAGAAGATGCGCCGTCCCTCGGGCGAGACCGCGATGCCCTTGCGCATGATGTGGTGCGAGGGCAGCTGGGTGATGTCCTCGCCCTCGAACGAGATGCGGCCCGAGCTGGCGCGCGGGTTGCCGCACACCGTCATCAGCAGCGAGGTCTTGCCGGCGCCGTTGGAGCCGATCAGCGAGACGATTTCGCCCTGGTTGACGTGCAGGCTCACGCTGTCGACCGCGCAGATGGCGCCGTAGTGGGTGGAGATGTTCTCCAGTTGCAGCATGGCAGGCATCAGGCTTCTCCCAGGTAGGCCTTGATGACCCGTTCATCGTTGCGGATGGCGTCCGGCAGGCCCATGGCGATGGGCTTGCCGTACTCCATGACGAGGATGCGCTCGGACACGCCCATGACCAGGCCCATGTCGTGCTCGATCAGCAGCACGGCAATGCCGTACTGGCGGCGCAGCTGGTCGATCAGGCCCTGCAGGTCCTTCTTCTCCTGCGGGTTCAGGCCGGCGGCGGGTTCGTCGAGCATGAGCACGCGCGGCTTGGTGATCATGCAGCGCGCGATCTCCAGGCGGCGCTGGTGGCCGTAGGCCAGGTTGCCGGCCTCGCGGTTGACGAACTCGCGCAAGCCCATGACGTCCAGCCAGTGCAGGGCGCTCTCGATCTTTTCCTCTTCGCTGCGGCGGTAGCTTGCCGTGTTGAACAGGCCCGACAGCAGGTTGACGCCCGAGCGGCGGTGCTGTGCCACCAGCAGGTTTTCCAGCACGGTCATGGACTTGAACAGCCGCACGTTCTGGAAGGTGCGCACCACGCCGTGGTTGGCCACGTGGTGGCTGCTGCGGCCCTCGATGGCGCTGCCGTCCAGCGTGACGGAGCCGCTGCTGGGCTGGTAGAAACCGCTGATGCAGTTGAACACCGTGGTCTTGCCGGCGCCGTTGGGGCCGATGATGGCAAACACTTCCTGCGGGCGCACGTTGAAGCCCACATGGTCCACGGCCAGCAGGCCGCCGAAGCGCATGCACAGGTCTTTGACTTCTAGCAAATACTCGCTCATTGCCGGCCCTTGCTGCTTTCTGTTGTCCCAAAAATCATGGTGTCGGCATGCCTCATGAGCGCACCTCCACATGGTGGCGGCGCATGGGCAGCAGGCCCTGCGGGCGCCAGATCATCATCAGCACCATCACCAGGCCGAAGATCAGCATGCGGTACTCGGAGAACTCGCGCGCCAGCTCGGGCAGCACCGTCAGCAAGATGGCCGCGATGATCACGCCCAGCTGCGAGCCCATGCCGCCCAGCACCACGATGGACAGGATCAGCGCCGATTCGATGAAGGTGAACGATTCGGGGTTGACGATGCCCTGGCGCGCCGCGAAGAAGGCGCCGCCCAGGCCGGCGAACATGGCGCCCAGCGTGAAGGCGGACAGCTTGATCTTCATGGGGTTCAGGCCCAGGGAGCGGCAGGCGATCTCGTCCTCGCGCAGCGCCTCCCAGGCACGGCCAATGGGCATGCGCACCAGGCGGTTGGAGATGCACAGCGTGACCACGGCCAGCAGCAGCGCCATCAGGTACAGGAAGATCACCATGTGCAGCGAGCTGAACTCCAGCCCCAGGAACTGGTGGAAGGTCGTGCCGCCCTCGGTGGAGGCATTGCGCGTCATCTCCAGGCCCAGCACCGTGGGCTTGGGGATGCTGGAGATGCCGTCCGGCCCGCCCGTGATGCTGGTCAGGTTGACCAGCATCAGGCGGATGATTTCGCCGAAGCCCAGCGTCACGATGGCCAGGTAGTCACCGCGCAGCCGCAGCACCGGAAAGCCCAGCACGAAGCCGAACATCGCGGCAGCGGCGCCGGCCAGCGGCAGCGCTTCCCAGAAGGACCAGCCGGCCCAGTGGAACAGCAGCGCATAGGTGTAGGCGCCCACGGCGTAGAAGCCCACGAAGCCCAGGTCCAGCAGGCCGGCAAAGCCCACGACGATGTTCAGGCCCAGGCCCAGCATCACGTAGATCATGGCCAGCGTGGCGATGTCCACCGCGTTGCGGCCCGCGAAGAAGGGCCAGGACACGGCGATCAGCAGGGCGGCCAGGATCAGGCCGTTGCGGTGGCTGGGGCGTGCGTGCGGCAGCGAGGGCAGCGAGACCTTGGGCATCTTCGCCGCGATCAGCGGGCGCAGCAGCTGCACCAGGAAGACCAGGGCGCAGGCCCAGGCCACCACCGTCCAGTCGGGATTGATGATGGTGCGGGTGCCGGCGCGCTCCAGGTGCAGGCCGAAGATGGGCGTGACGACCACGGCGGTCATCACCGTGGCGATCAGGGCGTCGCGCAGGTTCAAGGTGGGTTTGGCTTTCATCAGACCTTCTCCACTTCAGGCTTGCCCAGCAGGCCCGTGGGGCGGAACAGCAGGATCAGCACCAGCAGGCCGAAGGCCACGATGTCCTTGTACTCGGACGAGATGTAGGCTGCCGCAAAGGTCTCGGCCACGCCCAGCAGCACGCCGCCCAGCATGGCGCCGGGGATGGAGCCGATGCCGCCCAGCACCGCCGCCGTGAAGGCCTTGATGCCGGCCAGAAAGCCGATGAACGGGTTGAGCTTGCCCACGGCCAGCGCGATCAGCACGCCACCCACGGCCGCCAGCATGGCGCCCAGCACGAAGGTGAACGAGATCACGCGGTTGGTGTCGATGCCCAGCAGGCTGGCCATGTGCATGTCCTGGGCGCAGGCGCGCGAGGCGCGGCCCATGCGGGAATGGCGGATGTACAGCGTCAGCAGCACCATGAGCACGATGGCCACCACGATGATCAGGATGCGCGAGTAGGGCACATAGATCTCGAAGCCACCTTCGGCGCCGAAACGCAGTGCGCCCGGCAGCAGCGAGGGCACGGCCATGTCGCGCGCGCCCTGGCCCAGGGCCACCCAGTTCTGCAGGAAGATGGACATGCCGATGGCCGAGATCAGGGCCACCAGGCGCGGGCTGCGGCGCAACGGCTTGTAGGCCACCTGCTCCACCACCAGGCCGTAGACGCCGGTGACGAAGACCGACACCACCAGCATCAGGCCGATGATGGCCCACACGGGCAGGCCGCTTGTCGTGCCGATGGCCGACAGCGTGACCAGGCCGATGTAGGCGCCGATCATGTAGATGTCGCCGTGGGCGAAGTTGATCATCCCGATGATGCCGTAGACCATTGTGTAGCCGATGGCGATCAGGGCATAGATGGCGCCCAGGGACAGTCCGTTGAACAGCTGCTGTATCAGCTGAGGTAAGAGTTCTGACATGGTGTAATGCCGCCCCAAAACAGGAAAAGGCCTAAAAGGCCAGGATGCAGACAACCGGGACACGCGTAAGCGTGCCCCGGCCAGTCAACGAGGGGGATTACTTGGCAGCGACCGACTTGCTGCCGTCCTTGTGCCATTCGAACACCTGGAAGTCGAAGGACTTCAGGTCGCCCTGCTTGTTCCAGCCCACCGAGCCCAGAACGGTCTCGAAGTTGGACTTGTGCAGGTGGTCAGCCACCTTGGCGGGGCTGTCGCCCACGGCCTTGATGCTGTCCAGCAGCACTTGCGTGGCGGCAAAGGCGGTCAGCTGGAAGGCGCCCGAGGGATTGCGCTTCTTGTCCTTGAAGGCCTTGACCACGGCGGCGTTCTTGGGGTTGGCCGAGAAGTCTGCGGGCAGGGTCACCAGCATGCCTTCGACGGCGTTGCCGGCGATGGCATTGACTTCGGGGTTGCCCACGCCTTCGGGGCCCATCATGCGGACCTTCAGGCCCTGCTCGGAAGCCTGGCGCAGCAGCAGGCCCATTTCAGGGTGGTAGCCGCCGTAGTAGATGAAGTCCACGCCGGCGCTCTTGAGCTTGGTGATGACGGCGGAGTAGTCGCTGTCGCCGGCGTTGATGCCTTCGAACAGGGCCACTTCCACGCCGGCCTTCTTCAGGTCGTCGCGCACGGAGGAGGCAATGCCCTGGCCATACGACTGCTTGTCGTGCAGCACGGCAACCTTCTTGGGCTTGGCCTTGTCCAGGATGAACTTGGCGGCGGCCGGGCCCTGCTGGTCATCGCGGCCGATGGTGCGGAAGATGAAGTGGTAGTTCTTGCCGTCGGTCAGGGCCGGGGAGGTGGCCGAGGGGGTCACGACGACCACGCCTTCGTTGTTGTAGATCGGGGCGGCGGCAATCGATGCGCCCGAGCAGACGGGGCCGATCACGTAGCCGATCTTGGCGTTGACCACGCGGTTGGCGGCCACGGGGCCTTGCTTGGGTTCGCAGGCGTCATCGACGGACACCAGCTCGATCTTCTTGCCATTGACGCCGCCAGCCGCATTGGCCATTTCCACGGCGGTGTTCACGCCTTCCTTGACCATGTCGCCGTACTGCGTCAGCGGGCCGGTGGTGGGAACCACCATGGCGATCTTGATTTGCGCATGCGCTGTGGAGAACAAGGCGGCACCAGCCAAACCCAGGGCGGCGACGACGGTGTGCATGCGGAACGGAATGCTCATGGGTACTTCCTTCAACTTTGGGTAAAGCGTTCTGAAAAGCGCGGTGGCTCCTGTAGGGGCGATCCGCGCAAAGAAGCACAGGTTAATCTCCTGGTTACCAATGGCAACAGGGTATCCCGGGGCTGGCGCGGCTGCAGGCTTTTCGCTAAGGGCTGGATGCCATCGCAGGCTGCTTGTCAGCGCCGGTTTTGGGCGACGAAAACGCCTGATGCCGACGGTGCACCCGGACGGTGCTTCATGAAACCAATATGACCGACTGCAAGAAGGGGAAACACGTACACGGAATGTTGCATCGCAGCAACGCGCCAGCGGGCGCCGGTCTCCGTGTTTCTGCGGTGGATCAAAACGGCACGGCGGATTCGAAACGCAGCGTTTGGCCCGACAGGGGATGCGCCAGCTCCAGCTGGTGCGCATGCAGCAGCAGGCGCGGCGACAGGGCGTGCACGGCGGCATCGGCATAGAGCGCATCGCCCAGGATGGGATGGCCCAGCGCCGCCATGTGCACGCGCAACTGGTGGGTGCGACCCGTCACGGGCTGCAGCTGCATGCGCGTGATGGGAGCGTCCCTGCCTTCGGTGGCTGCTGGCATGGCGCGCCACAGGGTCTGGCTGGGCTTGCCTTGCACGGCGTCGATGATGCGCAAGGGGCGTCGCTCCCAGTCGGCGGCTATCGGCAGATCGATGCTTTGCCAGTCGTCGGCCTGCTGCTCGGCAGGGCGGCCGGCGACCACGGCCACGTAGCGCTTGTGCACGCGGCGCTGCGCAAAGGCTTCGCTCAGGAGGCGCTGGCCGGCCAGGCTGCGCGCCATGACCACCAGGCCCGAGGTGGCCTGGTCCAGCCGGTGCACGACCAGCGCATCGGGCCAGCGCTGCAAGGCGCGGCCGCTCAGGCAGTCCTGCTTGTCGGGGCCGCGCCCGGGCACGCACAGCAGGCCGGAGGGCTTGTCCAGCACCAGCAGCTCGGCGTCCTCGTACAGGCAGGAGACACCTGCATCGGTATCTGCATCGGCAGCAGTACCAGCACCGAGGCACTCCTGCCGCCATTCAGCGCTCAAGCCGCTCACCGTTCATTCAGGAGCCTGTGCACGGTGGCGCACAGCTCCTCCACGTCATTGGGCTTGTGCACCAGGGCCCGGGCGCCTGCGGCCATGGCGGCCTGCTCGATCTCGGCGGTGATGTAGCCCGAGGCCAGGGCGATGGGCAGCAGGGGCTGGATGGACAGCGCCTCATACACCAGGTCGATGCCGCTGTAGCCGGGCATGTTGTAGTCGGTGACCAGCAGGTCGTAGTCCTGGGGGGCGGCGCGCAGCGCCTCGGTGGCCTCGTGCGGATCGGTGAAGCCGCTGACCTGGTAGCCGCGACGGCGCAGCAGGCGCTGCACCAGGAAGACCAGGGCCTGGTCGTCGTCCACGTACATCACATGCTGCTGCGCGGCCTGGGGGTCGGGCAGCAGGGCGAACTGCGGGCCGGTCGGGGTTTCCGCGGCTGCCAGCGGCTCCGGCAGGCTGGGCGGCGTTTCGGCCGCGGGCGCCTGGGCTGGTGCGTGCTCGGCGGGCGCCAGGGCGTCGGCCGGGGGAAAGTACAGCGTGAAGCGGCTGCCTTGCCCTGGAATGCTGTACACGTCCACGGCGCCGCCGTGGTTGCGCATGACGCCGTGCACCACGGGCAGGCCCAGGCCCGTTCCCTGGCCCACGGGCTTGGTGGTGAAGAAGGGCTCGAAGATGCGCTGCAGCGTGCGCGCATCCATGCCGGGGCCGTTGTCCTGCACCGACAGCGCCACGTAGCTGACGGGCGGCAGGCCCAGGCGCTCGCACAGGCGCTGGTCGGGGCGCACCAGGTCGGCGTCCATCTGGATCAGGCCGCGCCGCTCACCCAGGGCGTGCATGGCGTTGGTGCACAGGTTGAACAGGGCCTGCTCCACCTGCATGGCGTCGGCCAGCATGGGGGGCAACTGCGGCGGCACATGCACCTGCAGCTCCACGGCGGGCGGCAGGGTCACGCGCAGCAGCCGCGCCGTGTCGCCCATGACTTCGCGCGCCTGCACGGGCTTGCGCTGGGGCGGCTCGTTGCGGCTGAAGGTCAGGATCTGGCGCACCAGGTCGCGTGCGCGCCGGCCGGCCTTCTCGATCTCCTGCAGGCTTTCGATGGCTGCGGCATTGCCGCCGCAGTCGGCCTTGGCCAGTTCCACGTTGCCCAGGATGGCGCCCACGATGTTGTTGAAGTCGTGCGCAATGCCGCCGGCCATGGTGCCCAGGGCCTGCATCTTGTGCGATTCGCGCAGCTGGTCTTCCAGCTCGTTGCGCTGGGCCTCGGCCTTCTTGCGGCTGGTGAGGTCGCGCGCGAACACGGTGGTGGTCTCGCCGCCGCTGTGGTGCTCGAAGGAGACACTGACCTCGACCGGAATCTCGCGGCCGCTGGCCGTGCGCGCCGTCATCTCGCCCAGCACGGCCTGCGTGGTCAGCGGTGCAAAGGACAGGGCCTGTGCCGCATCGGGCAGGAAACGCTCCAGCGGACTGCCCAGCGCGTCGTGCGGCGGGCACAGGAACAGGGCGGCGGCCGTGGGATTGAAGACGGTGATGCGCTGGTCCGAGTCCAGGCAGATGATGGCGTCCAGCGCCGAGTTGATGACCGATTCCAGCCGCCGCTCGCTCAGGAACAGCTGGTGGTTGCGCTGCTGAAGCGCCAGGCGCTCGGCCAGCAGCGGGCCCTGGTCCACCACGGCGCAAAGGTACTGGGCAATGGGCGGGCCGCTTTGCTGGGGGATGGCGATGCAGGCCACGTGCAGGTCGGCGCGCAGCTGGTGCTGCTCGGTGATCTCGAAGCAGACCTCGTGGGCCTCGGTGCGGCCCAGCTCGCGCGCGGCGGAGAAAGTCCTGCGCACGCGCTCGGCATCGTCGGGGTGCACGAAGGGCGCGAAGTTCACCAGCAGCCGGTCATGCTCGGAGGGCTGGAAGGCGCTGTGCGCCATGGCGTTGGCCTGCACCACCATGTCGTGCTCGTCCACCACCAGCAGGGGCAGGGGAATGCTGGCGAACAGGGCCTCGAAGCGCTCGGAGGCGCTTTCGGCCACGGCCTGGCTGTAGTCCAGCACGCGGTTCTGGATTTCCAGTTCGCGCTGGTAGTTGCGCAGCTCGGCCACCAGGGCCTGCAGCGGGTCGTCTACGGGCTGGAAGAGGGGGAAGCGTTCGACGGGGGGCAGGTCGGCGCCGGGCGCCAGCAGCGCATGCAGGGGCAGGTGCTCGTCGTCGCGAGGCGGATCGGAATGGTCTGGGCTGCTCATCGCGTGCTGGCGCTGGGGAAAGCGGCATATGCCGCACAAATCCTGGTGGCCCGCGCACGGCGCCCGGCAGGTTGACCGGGGCCCGGCGCGGGCAGGGCCGCAGTGTACGCGCGCCGGGCGGGGCGCCACAAGCGCCCCTTGGGGTGACAGGTGCTTCAGCTCAGGTAAGCGTCCACGGGGATGCAGCTGCAGTACAGGTTGCGGTCGCCGTAGACGTTGTCCACCCGGCC
Organism: Delftia sp. UME58; assembly: GCF_014170385.1. Lineage (NCBI taxonomy): Bacteria > Pseudomonadati > Pseudomonadota > Betaproteobacteria > Burkholderiales > Comamonadaceae > Delftia > Delftia sp. UME58. The sequence goes on along the minus strand of NZ_LZZV01000014.1, from coordinate 151,105 downwards.
CACCGGGCACCAGTACTTGGACTGGCGCAGGGCAGCCACCGGGTAGGCGGCTGCCTCGCGGCTGTAGGGGCGGGCCCATTCCGAGGCCAGCAGGGTCTCGGCCGTGTGCGGCGCGTTCTTGAGCGGGTTGTCGTCCTGGGGCAGGCGGCCCTGCTCGATGGCGCGGATTTCCTCGCGGATGGCGATCATGGCGTCCACGAAGCGGTCCAGCTCGTACAGGCTTTCGCTTTCGGTGGGCTCCACCATCAGCGTGTTGGGCACGGGGAAGGACAGCGTGGGCGCATGGAAGCCGTAGTCGATCAGGCGCTTGGCCACGTCCTCGGCCATGACGCCCGTGCTTTCCTTGAACTGGCGCAGGTCCAGGATGCACTCGTGCGCCACATGGCCGTGCTCGCCTGCGTACAGCGTGGGGTAGTGGTCGCGCAGCCGGGCGCTGATGTAGTTGGCGCTGAGGATGGCGGTCTCGGTGGCCAGGGTCAGGCCCTGGGCGCCCATCATGCGGATGTACATCCAGCTGATGGGCAGCACGGCCGCATTGCCCAGCGGTGCGGCACTGATGGCACCCGTGCCGCCCGCAAGGCCCGCCGTGGCATGGCCGGGCAGGAAGGGCACGAGATCCTCGACCACGCAGACGGGGCCCACGCCCGGGCCGCCGCCGCCGTGCGGGATGCAGAAGGTCTTGTGCAGGTTCAGGTGGCTGACATCGCCGCCGAAGCTGCCCGGCGCGGCCAGGCCCACCAGGGCGTTCATGTTGGCGCCGTCCACGTAGACGCGGCCGCCATGGTCATGCACCAGCTTGCACAGCTCCTTGACCTGGGTCTCGAACACGCCGTGCGTGCTGGGGTAGGTGATCATGATGCAGGCCAGGTTGGCACTGTGCTGCTCGCACTTGGCCGCCAGGTCCGCCATGTCGACGTTGCCGTTGGCGTCGCAGGCGGTGACCACCACCTGCATGCCCACCATCTGCGCGCTGGCGGGGTTGGTGCCGTGGGCGCTGCTGGGAATCAGGCAGACGTTGCGGTGCGACTGGCCCCGGCTCGCGTGCCAGCCCTTGATGGCCAGCAGGCCCGCGTACTCGCCCTGGCTGCCGGCATTGGGCTGCAGGCTGATGCCGGCGTAGCCCGTGGCCTGGCACAGCCAGTCGCGCAGCTGCCTGTCCAGTTCCGCATAGCCCTGCTGCTGGTCGGCCGGGGCAAAGGGGTGCACCTGGGCGAACTCGGGCCAAGTGATGGGAATCATCTCGCTGGTGGCGTTGAGCTTCATGGTGCAGGAGCCCAGCGGGATCATGCTGCGGTCCAGCGCCAGGTCCTTGTCCGACAGCTGGCGGATGTAGCGCAGCATGGCGGTCTCGGAGCGGTGGGTGTTGAACACCGGGTGCGTGAGGAAGTCGCTGCTGCGGCGCAGGCCGTCAGGGATCAGCGGCTCCACGCCCTTCTCGAAGGCGGCGAAGCCGGGCAGCGGCTGGCCGTCCTTGGCAAACACCTTCCACAGCAGTTCGACATCGGCGCGCGTAGTGGTCTCGTCCAGCGAGATGCACAGGTATTCCTTGAAATACACGCGCAGGTTGGCGCCCAGCGAGCGCGCGCGGGCGGCGATGGCCTGGGTGGCCGCACCCGTGTGCAGGCTCAGCGTGTCGAAGCTGGGCACCTCGCGCAGCGGCGCGCCCAGCTCGGCCAGGCCACGCGCCAGGATGGCCGTGTACGAGGCCACGCGGCGGGCGATGCGCTCCAGGCCCTCGGGGCCGTGGTAGACGGCGTACATGCTGGCCACGACGGCGGGCAGCACCTGGGCCGTGCAGATGTTGGAGGTGGCCTTTTCGCGGCGGATGTGCTGCTCGCGCGTCTGCAGGGCCAGGCGGTAGGCGGGCTTGCCGTGCACGTCCACGCTCACGCCGACCAGGCGGCCGGGCAGGGAGCGCTTGAACTCGTCGCGGCAGGCCATGAAGGCGGCGTGCGGGCCGCCGGCGCCCATGGGCATGCCAAAGCGCTGGGTGGTGCCCACCACGATGTCGGCACCCCATTCGCCGGGCGGCGTGATCAGGGTCAGCGCCAGCAGGTCGGTGGCCACGATGAAGGCGGCCTGCCTTGCATGGGCCTTGTCCACGTCGGCGCGCAGATCGTCGATGCGGCCGCTGGTGGCGGGGTACTGGGCCAGCACCGCGAAGTAGTCGCCCTCCATCAGCTGGTTCCATTCCTCCAGCGAATTGGCCAGCAGCACCTCGATGCCCAGCGGCGCGGCGCGCGTCTGTATCACCTCGATGGTCTGGGGGTGGGCATCGCCGGCCACCACGAAACGGTTGCTCTTGCTTTTGACGGAGCGCTTGGCCAGCGTCATGGCCTCGGCGGCGGCCGTGGCCTCGTCCAGCATGGAGGCGTTGGCAATCGGCATGGCCGTCAGGTCGCAGACCATGGTCTGGAAGTTGACCAGGGCCTCCATGCGGCCTTGCGAGATCTCGGCCTGGTAGGGCGTGTAGGCCGTGTACCAGGCGGGGTTCTCCAGAATGTTGCGCAGGATGACGCCGGGCGTGTGCGTGCCGTAGTAGCCCTGGCCGATGAAACTCTTGAGCAGCTGGTTGCGGCCTGCCAGCGCCTTGAGCTCGGCCAGCGCCTGGGCCTCGGTGGCCGCTGGCGGCAGCGCCATGGGCTGGTGGCGCCGGATGGAGGGCGGGACGATGGCGTCGATCAGCGCATCGCGCGATGCCGCGCCAATGGCGCCGAGCATGCGGGCCTCGTCTTCGGGCGCTATGCCGATATGGCGAGCCACGAATTCGGTGGCGTTCTCGAGGGCGGCAAGGGGCTGGGTGGAGGACATCAGCATGGAGGGACCTGTCTCAAAAGCTGAAAAGCGCCAGGGCGGGCCCTGGCGCCCGTCCTGGCCGGAAAGAGGCGTCAGTTGCTCTGTGCGAAGGCCGTGTAGGCGGCTTCGTCGAGCAGCGCGGCCAGCTGGCCTGCGTCGCTGAGCTTGACCTTGAAGAACCAGCCTTCGCCCAGCGGGTCGCTGTTGGCCAGGGAGGGGTCGTCGCGCAGGGCTTCGTTGACTTCGACGATCTCGCCGCTGACGGGCATGTAGACATCGGCGGCGGCCTTGACGGACTCGACCACGCCGGCCACATCGCCCTGGTTGAAGCTGGTGCCCACGGCGGGCAGATCGACGAACACCACGTCGCCCAGCGCATCCTGCGCGTGGAGGGTGATGCCGACGATGGCCGCGTCAGGGTTGGCGGCGTTGATCCATTCGTGGTCCTTGGAATACTGGATGCTCATGGCTTGCTCCGATAGAAACTGAAAAAAACCTGTGAAAGGCGGTTTGAGAAAGGTCAGTGCGCACTGTAGCGGCATGCGATGGCAGGAAAAACGAATCCGCCGAACTCGATCCACGCCAAGCGCGCAGGCTGTCCTCAACCGCGGTGATAGCGGGGCGCCACGAAGGGCGTGGCCTGCACCTGCATGGGCACGGCCTTGCCGCGCACCATGGCCTGCAGCGTGGTGCCGATGGCGGCGCTGCCCGGCTCCACATAGGCCAGTGCCACGGGCTGGTTCAGCGTGGGCGACAGCAGGCCGCTGGTGACCTGGCCGACCTTGCGGCCGCTGGCGTCCAGCAGCTCCGTGCCTTCGCGCACGGGCACGCGCTCCAGGGCCACCAGGCCCACGCGCTTGCGCGTGAGCAGCTCGGGCGACTGCAGCTGGGCCAGCACGGCGGCCGCGCCGGGAAAGCCGCCTTCGCGCTCGCCCCCGATGCGGCGGACCTTCTGCACGGCCCAGTTCAGGGCGGCCTCGGCCGGGGTGGTGGTCGTGTCCAGATCGTTGCCGTACAGGCACAGGCCGGCTTCCAGGCGCAGCGAATTGCGCGCGCCCAGGCCCACGGGCCTGACTTCGGGCTGGGCCAGCAGGGCACGGGCAAAGGCCTCGGCGTGGCCGGCGGGCAAGGAGATCTCGAAGCCGTCCTCGCCGGTATAGCCGCTGCGCGTGATGTACAGCTCGGCGCCTTCCCAGTCGAAGTAGCCGCCCGTCATGAACACCAGCCCGGCCGTGTCGGGCAGTAGGCGCTCCATGGCGACTGCTGCCTGCGGGCCCTGCAGCGCCAGCAGGCCCCGGTCGAACTGGGGCTCGATTTCGCAGCGCTGGCCGATGCGGGCCTCTATGTGCGCCAGGTCTTCGTGCTTGCAGGCGCCGTTGACGATCAGGAACAGGTCGTCCTCGCGGCGCACGAACATCAGGTCGTCCAGAATGCCGCCCGCATCATTGAGCAGCAGGCCGTAGCGCTGGCGGTGTTCGCCCAGGCCCAGCACGTCCATGGGCAGCAGCGATTCCAGCGCGGCGCCGGCATCCGGGCCGCGCAGGCTGATCTGGCCCATGTGCGAGACATCGAACAGGCCTGCCGCCTCGCGCGTGTGCAGATGCTCGGCTATCAGCCCCTGCGGGTATTGCACGGGCATGGAGTAGCCGGCAAACGGCACCATGCGAGCGCCCAGTTCCTGGTGCAGGTCGAACAGCGGGGTCTTGAGCAGATCGGTGGTGGAGGCAGCGGTCAAGGAGGGACTCTCTTTTCGGCAAGGGGCAAGGCACAACGCCATCCCGGAATCCCGGGATGTCCTGCCCTGCTGTCCGCTTTACCTGAGAGATTCACCCGCACCTTCCATGCGTGGGGCTTGCTCCTTCGGTGGATGGGGCACACCGCCGTGCCCTGCATCTCTCTCCAGCTAGGAACGCCTGCGGCCGTGGCGGCAGGCGGTGCCAGTCCTTTTGCCTGAGCGTTCGGGACGAACCCTGCGCCTTCGGCGGTGCCGCTGCCTGTGACCATTGCGGCCGGGCGGGCACTCTCTCCTGACCGGCGCATTCTAGCTGCGGCCGGCCCCTGCGCGGCTGCGGGATTTCCGCGGGCCGACTGCAGCTCCATGCGCTTGCCTGCATGGATGCATTTGCAAATTGCATAACTGTCTAAAAAATCTCCTACATTGAGATGCATCGATATATGAAATCTCGTGAGCGAGAAGGAAGAAGCGCACATGCAGCAGACGCTGGGAGACACATTGGCCTGGCCGGCACGTTACCTGCCGAACAAGGAAGCCCTGGTCGCGTGGGAGGGCGGCGAGCGCCGCGCCTGGACCTATGCACAGCTCGATGCCGAGGTCAACCGCCACGCCCACGGCCTGGCCGAGCTGGGCATAGGCCATGGCGACGTGGTGGCGGCCTTTCTCTACAACACGCCGGCCTTTGTCTTCACCATGCTGGCGGCCGCGCGCCTGGGCGCCATCTTCAACCCCATCAACTACCGGCTGGCGGCGCAGGAGCTGGCCTTCATCCTCAAGGACGGCGCCGCGCGCGCCCTGGTCTTCGAGCAAGAGGGCGGCGAGGTGGCCGCACGCGCCCAGGCCCTGCTCAAGGCCGAAGGCGGGGGTGGCCCTGGCACGGGCGTCGAGCACTGGATCTTTGCCGACGATACCCAGGCCGACGCGCTGCCGATCTGGGCCACGCAGCGCCTGTCCGCCCTGGCCAGCGGCCGCAGCAGCGCGCCGCCACAGGCCCATGTGCGCGAAAGCGATCCTTGCATCCTCATGTACACCAGCGGCACCACGGGCCGGCCCAAGGGCGTGCTGCACACGCACCGCAGCAAGCTGGCGCACAACGCCCTCATGCACCAGACCATGCAGTTCACGCGCGACGACGTGGGCCTGGCCATGGCGCCGCTCAACCACACGGCCGAGCTGCACACCAGCTTTTTGCCGCGCCTGCAGGCCGGGGCCACCCAGGTGCTGCTGCGCCGCTTCGACGTGACCGAGGCCTGGCGCCTGATCCGCGAAGAGCGCGTGAGCTTCTTCTTTGCCGCGCCCACCATGGTCACCATGCTGCTGGCCGACCCCATTGCCTCGCCTGAGCAGGCGCCCGCGCTGCGGCTGGTGGAGTACGGCGGCGCCTCCATGGCGCCGCACCTGATCCGCGAATGGACGCGCAAGGTCGGCAGCGACCTGGTCCAGGTCTACGGCACCACGGAAATGGGCCCCTGCATGTCCGTCCTGCTGCCGCGCGAGCAACTCTCGCACGCGGGCTCGGCAGGGCTGCCCTCCATGGGCCATGACCTCATCGTGGCGCGCCTGCGCGAGGACAACGCCCCCACCGATCCGGCCGAGGCCTGCCTGCCCGGCGAGGTGGGCGAAATCCTGGTGCGCGGCCCCTGCATGATGGCCGGCTACCTCAACCGCCCCGACGCCAATGCCCGCGCCCTGGCGCACGGCTGGTACCACACGGGCGACCTGGGCCACATCGACGACGACGGCTACCTCTGGATCCGCGACCGCATCGACTACATGATCAATTCGGGCGCCGAGAACGTCTATCCGCGTGAGGTGGAAGACGCGCTGGTCGAACACGCCGATGTGCTCGAGGTCGCCGTCATCGGCGAAGCCGACGAGCGCTGGGGCCAGATCGTCGCCGCCCATGTGGTCGCCAGGCCCGGCGCCACGCCCACGGCCGAGGCGCTGGACGCCTTCCTGGTCCACGGCGACCGCCTGGCCGCCTACAAGCGCCCGCGCCGCTACCACTTCCGCCAGGCCCTGCCCAAGACGGCCAGCGGGAAGATACAGAAGCAGTTGCTGAGGGTGGTGGTGACGGCGTGAGTGCCTGACAAAGCTGGCGCATCCCGTCGGGGCAATGCTTGAACGTGGGCCCTCGCACTCGCACAATGGGTGGGCAACATTGCGAGGTACAAGATGCGCACCATGACGGCAAACCAGGCAGGAAAGGGATTCGCGGAGGTCATAGAGGCCGTCCGCGAGGGTCCTGTACTGATCCAGCAGCAAGCCGCAAATGTGGCTGTGGTCATGTCGGTGCAGGAGTACGAGCGGCTCATTCACACCAACCTTTCGGAGTTCCAGCGCTTCAGTGACCAGGTTGGCTCCAAGGCCGGCAAGGCCGGTATGACCGAAGACGTGCTTCAGGAACTGCTGGGCCGTGAGGACTGATCTGCGGCTGGTGATCGACACGAATCTGTGGATCAGCCGCCTGCTCATGCCGACTGGCATGGCAGCAAAGAGCGTGGATCAGGCGCTGGGCTGCGCGACCGTGTCGATGTCCCAGCAGACCCTGGCGGAATTGAGCGAGGTTCTCTTGCGCCCGAAATTCGACCGGTATGTTTCCCGCGAGGACAGGCGGCGCTTCCTGCTGTTGCTGGACGGAGTGGTGCGACGGATTTCCGTCACCCGGCAGGTTTCCGTATGCCGCGATCCCAAGGATGACAAATTCCTTGATGTCGCACTCAACGGCGGTGCCCAGATGATTGTGACGGGGGACCAGGACTTGCTTGTCCTGCATCCTTTCCAAGGCATTGAGATACTCAAGCCTGCAGATTTTCTTGACAGAGTGGCCCGTTGAGAGGGGAGGGTGGTGGCAGGGAGGCTGGCCCTGCTTGTCACCGGCTTTCACGGCAGCACGCTGCCACCGCCTGCCGCAGCCACCGATGCATGGCATCCCCCTGCTTGCGCACATGCCAGGCCTGCTGGTAGGCGAACCGGGGCAGCTCCAGCGGCGGAGCGAAACGGCGCAGCGTTTTGTGGCGGCGCAGGTCTCCGATGGCGCGGCTGCCCACGGTCAGCACGAGGTCGGTGCCGGCCAGCACTTCCAGCGCCGCGCTCCAGTGGGGCAGGGCCAGCACCACGCGCCGGCTCAGGCCTTGGGCGGCCAGCGTCCGTTCGATTTCCTCGTTGGCGTCGGGCCGCATGGCCAGCATGACGTGCGGGCGCTGCAGCCAGTCCTGCAGCGACAGGCCGCCGCGTGCCGGCAGCACGGCCTGGTCGGCCACGCTCACGAACTGTTCCTGGAACAGATCCTGCACCTCGATGCCATCGGTTAGGTCGGGTGCGTCGGGGAAAGGGCCCAGGGCCAGGTCCAGTTCGCCATCGGCCAGCTGGGCCAGCATCACCTCGCGCGTGGACTGGCTGATGGCCAGGTCCAGCCCGGGTGCGTGCTGGCGCAGATGCCGCATCAGCGGCGGCAGCACGATGCGCGATGCGTAGTCCGACAGCGCCAGCCGCAGCCGTCCGCGTGCGTGGGCCGGGTCGAACTCTGCCTGCGCCAGCAGGCCGTTGAGGCTGCCCAGCGCATCCGCCAGCGGTTGCACCAGGCCTTGCGCGCGTGCCGTCAGCGCCATGCGGCCACCACGCCGCACCAGCAACGGGTCGCCCAGATGTTCGCGCAGCTGCGCCAGCGAATGGCTCATGGCCGGCTGGCTCTTGTGCAACCGCAGGGCCGCGCGCGTCACATGTTTTTCGGCCAGCAGGGCGTGCAGGGCCAGCAGCAGGTTGAGGTCGATCCGGCGCAGTTCATCCATTCCATGAATATAGAACGTGCAGACAAACGATTTCCATCCATTCAGCGGATGCGAGAGCATCCAGGCATGGATTCACGAACAGGAAAGGGGAGATCTGCATGACAGGACGGAACACGATTTTGGCCATGGTCCCCGTGGGCATGGCACTGCTGGCTGGCGCCATCTTGCCGTTCCAGGCGGCGAGCAACGCCATGGTCGGGCGTCTGCTGGGCCATCCGCTGTGGGGCGCGCTGACTTCGCTGGCCGTGAGCGTGATGGTCGTCGTGCCCGCGCTCTGGGCCATGCGCGCGCCCACTCCCGCCGTGGCGCAGGCGGCCGCGGGACCGTGGTGGCTATGGATAGGCGGCGTGCTGGGCGCCATCTATGTGGCCAGTGCGGCGGCCGTGACACCCAAGCTGGGTGCGGGCGGTTTTCTGGTCTGCGTGGTGGCGGGGCAGATCGTGGTTTCGGTGCTGGTGGACCACTTCGGCCTGATGGGCCTGGGCGCCAGGCCGGTCAATTGGTCGCGGCTGGCAGGGGTGGCGCTGATTCTGGGCGGCGTGTTCCTGGTGGTGCAGGGCGGGCAGGTCAAGGAACCGGCCGGCGCGGGCAGTGCGGCCGCTCAGCGCTAGCGCATTGCGAGGGCACGGTGGTGCGAGGCTCCCTCAGACCTCGCCCCAATGCAACAGGCCGCCCCGCTGCGGATAAGCGGGGCGGCCTGTAACGGGCTCCTGAGGGGATCACGCATCCGGGCGCTGGCGGTAGTCGGCGGGGCTGGGTGAATGGTTTTGCTGCGCCGGTAAGCGTGCTCCCATGCAGACAAGTGTGCGCGTGTGGCCTCAGAAAATGCTGCTTTATTTCTTCAAAACAGGCGTTGCTACAGAAAATTATTCTGCACCTGCCTGTTTTGCAGTAGATTGCCGGCCATGGATACCCTCGACAGAAAGATTCTTTCCGCCCTGCAGGCCAACGCGCGCGCCAGCCTGCAGGAAATCGGCGCGGCCGTGGGCCTGAGCGCCTCGCCCTGCTGGGCGCGCATCAAGAAGCTGGAAGAGGCGGGGGTGATCGAGGGCTATACCGTGCGCCTGAACCCGCTGGCGCTGGGCCTGGGCGATACGGTGCTGGTGCAGGTCACGCTGGACAGCCATTCGGACAACACGCTGGAGAAATTCGGCGAGATGCTGGCGACCATTCCCGAGGTGGTGGAGGCGCACCTGGTCTCGGGCGAGTACGACTACCTGCTGCGCGTCGTCGTCAAGGACACGCGCGACTACGAGCGCCTGCTGCGCGAGAAGCTCTACAAGATCAAGGGCATACGCCACAGCCAGTCCAGCTTTGTGCTGCGCACGCTGAAGAAGGCCGACCTGCCGCTGGGGGTCTGAAGTCCATGCCCTCTGGCCAGGCGCCGCCGCCCGCCCCCTACCGCGAACACTCCCCACCGCCCGCCTTGCAGCCGCACTTCCAGTGCCTGTGGAGCAGCACCGTGGCCAGGGACTACGCCGGCGGCTTTCTCGTGGTGCCGGATGGCTGCGTGGACATCGTCTGCAAAGGCGGTCGGCTGCTGGCCGTGGGGCCCGACCGGGTGGCTGCGCGGCCCGCGCTGGTGCCGGGGTCCGAGGTATGGGGGGCGCGCTTCGGCCCCGGTGCGGCCAGCGCCTGGCTGGGCCTGCCCATGGACGAGATCGTGGGGCAGGCGGTGGAACTGGGCGATCTGCTGGGGTCGCGCGCGCGGGAGTGGGTGCATCGCATCAACGATGCGCAGCCGGGCGCAGGGCAGGCCGTGTTCCTCCGTGGACTGGTGCAGATGGGCCGCGACGCCCCAGCGCCGGACCGGCAAGCCATGCAGCTGTTCAATGTGGCGGCTGCAGCCGGGCGGGATGAATCCGGTGTGCTGGCCGCCATGCGCGCACAGCTGGACATGTCCGAGCGCAGCCTGCGCCGCTTGTGCCACGCGCAGTTTGGCTACGGCCCCAAGACGCTGGAGCGCGTGCTGCGCTTTCAGCGCCTGCTGACCCTGGCACGGTCTGACCGGCAGGCAGGTCTTGCGGCCCTGGCCCTGGACGCGGGCTACGCGGACCAGGCGCATCTGTCGCGCGAGGTGAGGGCGCTGTGCGGCATCACGGCGCAGGCCGCCATGGCGCAGTTGCTGGATTGAGCAGTCCGGCTGGCCGTTTTGTTCAAGACCGCTGCCACGGCGTGGCCGATGATGGCGGCTTACCAGCATTCAACGGAGCAGAACATGGGCATCAGGGGCAAGAACCACCAGATCGACAACATCGAATTCAACGTGGCCGATATTGCGCGCAGCAAGGCGTTCTATGGCGAGGCCTTCGGCTGGACCTTCACCGATTACGGCCCGAGCTACACCGAGTTCAGCGATGGCCGGCTGACGGGTGGCTTCACCACGGGCGAGGAGGTGCGGCCCGGCGGCCCGCTGGTCATCCTCTACGCCGACGATCTGGTCGAGGCACAGCGCCGCGTGGAGGCGGCCGGGGCCGGGGCCGTGATCAGCCGTGCGGTGTTCGCGTTCCCGGGGGGCCGCAGGTTCCACTTCACCGATCCGGACGGCTACGAGCTGGCCGTGTGGTCGGCCGATGCCTGAAAGACGACAGCCCGCATCTGCGGGCTGTTTTTCATGGGGACTGGGCCGGGTGTCAATCGACGTTGGAGCCCAGCTGCATGTCCTTGTACTTCACGATGTGCGTGCCCTTGACCAGGCGGTAGCCGCCCCAGATCAGCAGGAACAGCGGCAGGCCGATGTAGGTGGCAACCACGCCGGTCCAGTCGATGCGGTCGGCCATGAAGGCCTCGTAGTTCTGGCCCAGCGTGATCACCATGCACAGCACGAAGGCGAAGATGGGGCCGAACGGGAACCAGGATGCGCGGTAGGGCAGCTGGTTCAGGTCCAGGCCCTGGGCCTCGAAGCCCTTGCGGAAGCGGTAGTGGCTGATGGCAATGCCCAGCCAGGCGATGAAACCCGTCATGCCCGATAGATTCAGCAGCCAGATGTAGACCAGTTGCGGGCTGAAGATGTTGGTCAGGAAGCACAGCGCCGCCACCACGGTGGTGGCCAGCAGGGCCAGCGTGGGCACGCCGCGCTTGTTGACATACGAGAACATGCGCGGCGCCATGCGCTGGCAGGCCAGCGTGTAGAGCATGCGCGTGGAAGCGTACATGCCCGAGTTGCCGGCCGACAGCACCGAGGTCAGCACCACGGCGTTCATCACGGCGGCGGCCGACAACAGGCCAGCGCGCTCGAAGACCAGGGTGAAGGGGCTCACGCTGATGTCGCCCAGATCATTCTTGAGCAGGTGCGGATCGGTGTAGGGGATCAGCAGGCTGATGACCAGAATGGCGAAGACGTAGAACAGCAAAATGCGCCAGAACACCTGGCGCACGGCGCGGGGCACGTTCTTGGCGGGGTTCTCGGATTCGCCGGCGGCAATGCCGATGAGTTCCGTGCCCTGGAAGGAAAAGCCCACGATCATGGCCACGCCGATCAGCGCCGAGAAACCGCCCGCAAAGGGCGCGTCGCCCTGGCTCCACAGGGCAAAGTTGCCCCAGACGCCTTCAGGCGCGCCGCCCCGCACGATGCCCAGGATCATGAGCACGCCCACGCCGATGAAGAGGATGACGGTGGTGACCTTGATGGCGGCGAACCAGTACTCGGCCTCGCCGAAGCCTTTGACCGAGATGGCGTTGAGGCCGAACATGATGGCCAGGAACAGGGCGCTCCACAGCATGCCGTTGCCGTCGGGGAACCAGTAGGCCATGACCAGCTGGGCGGCCACCAGGTCCACGGCAATGGTGACGGCCCAGTTGTACCAGTAGTTCCAGCCCAGCGCGAAGCCGAAGCCTTCGTCCACATAGCGCGCGCCGTAGGTGGCGAACGAGCCCGAGACGGGCAGGTTGGCGGCCATTTCGCCGAGGCTGGTCATGAGGAAGTAGACCATCAGGCCCACGATCATGTAGGCCAGCAGGGCGCCGCCGGGGCCGGCCTGCGAGATGGTGGCGCCCGAGGCAACGAAGAGGCCGGTGCCGATGGAGCCGCCGATGGCGATCATGGACAGATGCCGCGCCTTGAGTTCGCGCCTGAGCGCGGTGGGAGCGGCATTCTTGGAGTTGTCTGCTGCCATGGATGTGTCGATTGGTGGATCAGATCCCGCGCGGCCGCTGGCCGGCGCGGGGGCAGGAATGCAAAACAGGAAAAACAAAAGAGCCGCTGTGTCGCGGCCCCATCAAGGTGCATGCACCACGAAAAGGCGTGATTGTCCGAGAACGCTGCCATCGTGGAAAGGCAGGAGTTTAATCCCCCTTCACCCACATAAGCGGAACTGAATCCGAACCCACTGTGTGCATGGCGCCACGCCGTCTGCGGCCCGCCTGCTTGCCTACCACCGTGTCTGCGCCAGCAGCAGCTGGGCCAGTGCCTTGATGCGCGGCGAGGCCTGGCGCGTGCGCGGGTAGACCAGGGACAGTTCGCGGGCGCGGCCCTCGTGCTGGGGCAGCAGCCGCACCAGCCGGCCCGCCTGCAGGTGCTCGCGCACCGCGAACTCCATGACCTGGGCCACGCCCAGGCCGCTGAGCGAGCCTTCCACCAGCGGATCGCCGCTGTCGAAGGTCACGGTCTGCGGCGCAGGCCAGTCCAGCATCTCGCCATTGCCGGCCAGGAACTGCCAGGGCACGCGCCGGCCCAGGTAGTGGTTGTAGACGGCCATGCAGCTGTGCTGCGCCAGCTCCTGCAGCGTCTGCGGCGTGCCGCGCGCCGCCAGGTAGGCGGGCGAGGCCACGGTCACCCAGCGCAGCGGCGGCAGGGCGCGGGCAATCATGCGGCTGTCTGCCAGCGGGCCTATGCGCACGGCCGCGTCAAAGCCTTCCTCCACCATATCCACCAGACGGTCGGTGAAGCTGGTGTCGATCTGCAGCTGCGGATGCTCGCGCAGCAACTGCCCCAGCAGCGGCACCAGCACGATGCGGCCCAGCATCGACGGCGCCGTCATGCGCAGCACGCCGCTGGGGGCGCAGCGCCGGTCGCTGACCAGCTGGCGGGCCTCTTCCAGCCCGGCGATCAGCGGTGCGCAGCGGTCCACCAGCGCGCAGCCATCAGGCGTGAGCGAGACGCTGCGCGTATTGCGGTGCAGCAGCCGCGTGCCCAGGTCCTTTTCCAGCTGGGCCACGGCGCGCGAGATGCGAGGCTGGCTGGTACCCAGCAGCGTGGCGGCCTGGGTGAAGCTGCGGCTTTCGGCCACCTTGATGAGCAGGTGCACGGCGTTGAGATCCATGGCATGTCTCCAGATTCGATTAATGCAGTTTTGCATAAGAAAAATGAAGATCTGCTGTTTATCTTCATAAGTGCATTAATTAGGATCGGCGCCATGCCAATGACCGATTCCCCCGGCGCCCTGCGCCATCCGCGCGCCGCGCTGGCGCTGCTGTCCCTGTCCCAGCTGCTGATTGCGCTGGATGCCACCATCGTCTTCGTCGCGCTCGACGCCATGGGCCAGCAGCTGCAGATGGATGCGCGCCATCTGCAGTGGGTGATCAGTGCCTACAGCGTGGCCTTCGGCGGCTGCCTGCTGCTGGGCGGGCGCTGCGCGGACCTGCTGGGCAAGCGGCGCATGTATGTGGCGGGCATGGCGCTGTTCGGCCTGGCCTCCCTGGTCGGCGGCTTTGCCACCCAGCCCTGGCAGCTGGTGCTGGGCCGCGCAGGGCAGGGCGTTGCCGGGGCGCTGCTGTTTCCGGCCACGCTGTCGCTGATCAACACCCTGTATGCGGCCGGGCCCGAGCGCAACCGCGCCCTGGCCGTGTGGAGCATGGCGTCGGCCGGCGGGCTGGCGGCCGGCGCGCTGCTGGGCGGCGTGCTCACGCAGACGCTGGGCTGGAACTGGGTGCTGTGGGTGCTGGTGCCCGTGGCCTGGCCGTGCGCCATGGCGGCGCTGCGCTTTCTGCCGCCCTCGGCCCAGACCGGGCGCGCCGCGCCAGGCCAGGGCTTCGATCTGGCCGGCTGCCTGAGCGTGACCGTGGGCAGCAGCCTGCTGGTGACGGCCCTGGTGCAGGGGCCGGAATGGGGTTTTGCCAGCGCCACCACGCTGGGGACGCTGGCCGTGGCCATGGCGGCGCTGGCCCTGTTCTGGCGCATCGAGGCGCGCATTGCCTCGCCGCTGATGCCGTTGTCCCTGCTGCGCGTGCCCGGCCTGCGCGCGGCCATGCTGCTGACCATGATCTTCATGAGCAGCTTTGGTGTGCAGTACTACTTTCTGGCGCTGTACTTCCAGCAGATCTTCGGCTGGAGCCCGCTGCAGGCCGGCATGGCCTTTTTGCTGCCCACGGCGGTCTGCACGCTGGGCATCCGCTGGGCCGAACACTGGCTGCACCGCTCCACACCGCGCGCCGTGCTGATGGGCGGCTGGGCCGCAGGCACCATCGGCATGGCCTACATGGCCTGGGCGCTGCCGCTGGGTGGCAGCTATATCTGGCTGGTGCCCGGTTTCGTGGTGCTCAGCCTGGGCCAGGGCGCGTGCTGGACCGCCATGTGGGTAGTTGCCGGCCAGGGCGTGGCGGCTGCGCAGCAGGGCGTGGCCTCGGGCATTGCGGCCACGGCCCAGCAAGTGGGCGCGGCGCTGGGGCTGGCCCTGCTGGTCATGGTGGCCACCGCGCCGCTGGCCGGTATCACGGCGCCCGATGCGCTGCGCGAGGCCACGGCCCGGGGGCTGCAGCAGGCCGAATGGGGTGCTGCGCTGATCGCGCTGCTGGGGTGGCTGGTGTCGGCGGGCATGCGGCGTGCACCGGCAAGCCAGGCCGTGCCGGGCGCGGAGCAGCCGGCCTGCTCGCCTTGAGGTCACTGGCCCGCAGTTACCATCTGCGGCTGCTTTGCACACCCCTCACCACCAACCCACATGGCAGAAACGAGCATCTCCAGCGACTGGGTCCGGCATTCGCAGCTGGGCGCAGGCCTGGAGCGCATCGAGGCCTATTTCGGCGGGCACGGCTATGCGCCCCACAGGCACGACACCTATGCACTGGGCCTGACGCTGTCCGGCGTGCAGAGCTTTGCCTACCGCCGCAGCCAGCGGCACAGCCTGCCCGGTGGCGCCATGGTGCTGCACCCTGACGAATTGCATGACGGCCATGCGGGCACCGACGCAGGCTTTCGCTACCGCATGGTCTATGTGGAGCCGGCCCTGATCCAGCAGGTGCTGGGCGGCAGGCCCTTGCCCTTTGTCGAGGGCGGGCTGTCTGCCGATCCGCGGCTCAAGGCCGCGCTGCTGCCGCTGCTGCAGGGCCTGGATGAAGACCTGGAGCCGCTGGCGCGCGACGACGCCATCTACGACCTGGCATGGGCGCTGGACGCCGTGGCGGGCCGGCGCAACGTCCGGCGCCTGCCGGACCTGGGGGCCGTGGAACGCGCCCGCGCCTGCATCCACGACGCGCTGGTGCAGGGCGTGACCCTGGATGCCCTGGCCCAGGCCAGTGGCCTGGACCGCTGGCGGCTGTGCCGTGACTTCCGCGCGCTCTACGGCACCAGCCCCTACCGCTACCTGACCATGCGCCGGCTGGATGCCGTGCGGCGCCTGCTGCTGGCGGGGCAGGGCGTGGCCGATGCTGCACTGCAGGCCGGATTCTTCGACCAGAGCCACATGGCGCGCCAGTTCGCCATGGCCTATGGCGTGCCGCCAGCGCGCTGGCTCAGGCGCCTGGGCGCGGCCTGAGCTGCACGATCGTGCAAGACCGGAGGAATGACGCTTCCTAGCATGGAGGCTTCACATGCTTTCATAAGGTCTGCCCATGACGTTCCCCGTTGAAAACCGCCCCTGCGAGGCCATCAACTTCCCCGAGAAATTCAGCCGCTTCACCGGCCAGTGGAGCCCCCGCGTCGTTGCCGAGATGAACGACTACCAGTTCAAGATCGTGCGCGTGCAGGGCGAGTTCATCTGGCACTCGCATGCCGAAACGGATGAAGCCTTCCTGGTGCTGGACGGTGAGCTGCGCATCGACTTCCGTGATGGCCATGTGCTGCTGCGCCAGGGCGAGCTGTACGTGGTCCCCAAAGGCACGGAGCACAAGCCCAGCGCCGAGCGGGAAGCCCGCCTCATGCTGATCGAGCCGCGCGGCGTGCTGAACACCGGGGAGGAAGGCGGCGAGAGGACGGCGCCCAACGATGTGTGGGTTTAGCCAGCCCGTGGCCATCCCATGAACAAGGGGCGCCGCAGCGCCCCTTGTTCCCGGAAGTGCGGGGCGCTCAGCCCAGCAGCAGCGCGTCGTCGGCCAGCTTTTCGCCGCGCACCTTCTCGAACATGTGCAGCAGGTCGGGCACGTCCATGCGGGCGCGTTCTTCGCCGCTGACGTCGAGCACGACCTGGCCCTGGTGCAGCATCACCGTGCGCTCGCCCACGTCCAGCGCCTGGCGCATGCTGTGGGTGACCATCATGGTGGTGAGCTTGGCCTCGGAGACGATGCGCGCCGTCAGCTGCAGCACGAAGTCGGCCGTGCGCGGGTCGAGCGCGGCGGTGTGCTCGTCCAGCAGCAGGATGCGCGAAGGCTGCAGCGCCGCCATCAGCAGGCTCACGGCCTGGCGCTGGCCGCCGGACAGCAGGCCGATGCGGTCGGTCAGGCGGTTTTCCAGGCCCAGGCCCAGGATGGACAGGCGCTCGCGGAAGTTGTCGCGCATCTCGGCCTTGACGGCGCGGCTCAGGCGGCGGAAGGTGCCGCGGCGCTGGGCCAGGGCCATGTTTTCCTCGATGGTCAGGTCCTCGCAGGTGCCCGCCATGGGGTCCTGGAAAACGCGGGCCACGCGCTCGGAGCGGGCCCACACGGGCAGGCGCGTCATGTCCTGGCCGGCGATCTCGATGCGGCCCTTGTCCACGGACAGGTCGCCCGAGACGGCGTTCAGGAAGGTGGACTTGCCGGCGCCGTTGGAGCCGATGACGGTGACGAACTGGCCGTCGGGAATGTCCAGCGACATGCCGCGCAGCGCCCGCGTTTCGATGGGCGTGCCGGGGTTGAAGGTGATTTCGAGTTGTTGTGCGCTCAGCATGAGGGTTCTCCGGCGATCAGGACTTGCGCTGTGCAAACTTGCGCTTCAGTTGGGGGATCACCAGGGCGACGGTCACCAGCAGGGCGGTGACGAGGTTCAGATCCTGGGCCTTGAGGCCGATGAAATCGCTGTTGAGGGCCGCTGCAATGAAGAAGCGGTACACGATGGCGCCCACCACCACGGCCAGCGTGGCCCAGACGATGCGGCGCGAAGGCAGGATGGATTCGCCCACGATCACGGCAGCCAGGCCGATGACGATGGTGCCGATGCCCATGGAAATGTCCGAGCCACCCTGGGTCTGCACGAACAGCGCGCCGGCCAGGCCGACCAGGCCGTTGGAGATCGCCATTCCCAGCAGGATCATGGCGCCGGTGTTCACACCCTGCGAACGGGCCATGCGGGCGTTGGAGCCCGTGGCGCGGATGGCCAGGCCCCGCTCGGTGGCGAAGAACCAGTCCAGGCCCAGCTTGGCGAGCACGACGATCACGAACAGGATCACCGGGCGCATCACATAGTCGGCCACGCTGTCGGGCTGCAGTAGGGTGAACAGCGTGGTCTCGTTGATCAGCGGCACGTTGGGGCCGCCCATGATGCGCAGGTTGACCGAGTACAGGCCGATCATCATCAGGATGGAGGCCAGCAGGTCCATGATCTTCAGGCGCACATTGAGCCAGCCCGTGATCAGGCCCGCGACGGCGCCAGCGGCCGTGCCGGCCAGCGTGGCCAGCCAGGGATTGGTGCCCGTGGAAATCAGGATGGCGCAGACGGCGCCGCCCAGCGGGAAGCTGCCGTCCACCGTGAGGTCGGGAAAGCGCAGCAGTCTGAACGAGATGAAGACGCCCAGCGCCACCAGGCTGAAGATCAGGCCGATCTCGACGGCACCGAGCAATGAGAAAAGAGACATAGGAGGAGCGACAGGCGCGTGGGACAGAAAACGACTTAAAAAAAGGGCAGGGCCATGTTGCCATGGCGCCTGCCACCGTGGGCGCACTGCCCGGGTTGGCCCCGGGCAGGCAAACCCCGGGTATTACTTGATCACCTGGGCGGCCGACTTGACCAGCGCGTCGGACAGCTTGACGCCTTGCTTCTCGGCGGCGCCGGGATTCACGAACAGCTCCATCTTGGTGCTGACTTCGGTCTTCATGTCGCCGGGCTTTTCGCCCTTGAGGATGCGCACGACCATGCGGCCGGTCTGCTCGCCCAGATCGCGGTAGTTGATGCCCAGGGCAGCCACGGCGCCGCGCTTGACGGAGTCGGTGTCCGAGGCCACCAGCGGGATCTTGGCGTCCTGGCCGACCTTGACCAGCGACTCGTAGGCCGAGACCACGTTGTTGTCGGTGTTGGTATAGATCACATCGACCTTGCCGACCAGGCTGCGTGCGGCGCTGCTGACGTCCACGGAGCGCGGTGCGGCGGCTTCCACCAGGGTCATGCCCAGCTTGGGCAGCAGGGTCTTGAGTTCCTTGACCACCACGGCGGAGTTGGCCTCGCCGGGGTTGTAGACCATGCCCACGCGCTTGGCGTTGGGCACGACCTGCTTGACCAGTTCCATCTGCTTGTCCAGGGCCAGCAGGTCGGACACGCCGGTCACGTTGTTCCTGGACGGCTCCCAGCTGGGCACCAGCTTGGCGGCCACGGGGTCGGTCACGGCGGAGAACACCACGGGCACGGTCTTGGTCGATGCGACCACGGCCTGGGCCGAGGGCGTGGCGATGGCCACGATGGCATCAGGCTTGTCGCCCACGAACTTGCGTGCGATCTGCGCGGCCGTGCCGGTGTTGCCCTGGGCACTTTGGTACTGCCACTTGAGGTTCTTGCCGGCTTCGTAGCCTGCTTCCTTGAGCGCGGCCTGCACGCCGTCGCGCACGGCGTCGAGTGCAGGGTGCTCGACGATGGCGGTCACTGCGACCGACTTCTCGTCAGCGGCGTGGGCGCCGCCCGCGATGGCGGAAATTGCCAGGGCCAGCGCGCCCAGGGGCGCCCAAGACAAGTGCTTCATACGTGTATCTCCAACGTGCTTGTGTTTGTTCCTGTTTGCTCAGCAGAAGGCCGCACAGGACGGTCGCGGCGCTTCGCGGCAAAGTCTACTGCAGCCGCCCTGTACGCCTTGGCGTTTGGACGACCCGGTTTTCACCTATAGGTTTGTATCTAAAAATTGGCATGAAATCTGCGGGGAATGCCCTAGGTGCAACTTTTTCATGCGTGTTGAACAGGTTTGGCGGTGCAGGTTTGCGTCTTCAGGGGCTTGTTTTTGGCTTTGTCGTGCATTTTTATTGCGTGCAAGCGCCTTTCGGATGGCCTTCTATGCTTTCTGGGCCCTGATGGCTTTGACGGCGCTCAAAGAAAAAGCCTGCACAAGCAGGCTTGGGCAGGCTTCAGAGGAGGGCCGGTGTGGCGTGCGGATCACATGCCCGCGTAGTTCGGCCCGCCGCCGCCTTCGGGCGTGACCCAGACGATGTTCTGCGTGGGGTCCTTGATATCGCAGGTCTTGCAGTGCACGCAGTTCTGGGCATTGATCTGCAGGCGCTTGCCGCCCTGGGCCGTGTCGTCCACGAACTCGTAGACGCCGGCCGGGCAGTAGCGCTGCTCGGGGCCTGCGTACTTGGCCAGGTTGATGGCCACGGGCACCGAGGCGTCCTTGAGCGTCAGGTGGGCCGGCTGGTCTTCGGCATGGTTGGTGTTGCTGATGAAGACGCTGGAAAGGCGGTCGAAGGTCAGCTTGCCATCGGGCTTGGGGTAGTCGATGGGCTTGCACTCGGCGGCCGGCTTCAGGTAGGCGTGGTCGGGCTTGTCGCGGTGCAGCGTCCAGGGGATGTTGCCCTTGAGCACGAACTGCTCGATGCCGTTCATCAGCGTGGCCGTGGTCAGGCCCTTCTTGAACCAGGCCTTGAAGTTGCGCGACTTGTTCAGCTCTTCGTACAGCCAGCTGTTCTCGAAGGCCTCCACATAGGCGCCCAGCTCGTCGCCCTGGCGGCCCGCGACGATGGCGTCATAGGCGGCATCGGCGGCCATCATGCCGGTCTTGATGGCGGCATGGCTGCCCTTGATGCGGCTGACGTTCAGGAAACCTGCGTCGCAGCCCACGAGCGCGCCGCCCGGGAACACGAACTTGGGCAGGGACAGCAGGCCGCCGGCCGTGATGGCGCGCGCGCCATAGCCCAGGCGCTTGGCCGGCTTGATGCCCTTGGACTCGTCGCCTTCCAGGTAGTAGCGGATGTTGGGGTGGGTCTTCCAGCGCTGGAACTCCTCGAAGGGGCTCAGGTAGGGATTGGCGTAGTCCAGGCCCGTGATGAAGCCCAGCGTGACCTTGTTGTCGTCCAGGTGGTAGAGGAAGGCGCCACCGTAGGTCTTGCTGTCCATGGGCCAGCCGGCCGTGTGCATCACGAAGCCGGGCTTGTGGCGTGCCGGGTCGATTTCCCACAGCTCCTTGATGCCCAGGCCGTAGCTTTGCGGGTCCTTGCCGGCGTCAAGCTGGTATTTGGCAATGATCTGCTTGCCCAGGTGGCCGCGTGCGCCCTCGGCAAAGATCGTGTACTTGGCGTGCAGCTCCATGCCCAGCTGGAACTCGCCCGTGGGCTCGCCGTCCTTGCCGATGCCCATGTTGCCGGTGGCCACGCCCTTGACCGAGCCGTCCTCGTTGTAGAGCACCTCGGCGGCGGCAAAGCCCGGGAAGATCTCCACGCCCAGTGCCTCGGCCTGTTCGCCCAGCCACTTGACCACGTAGCCCAGGCGAACGATGTAGTTGCCATGGTTCTGGAAGCAGGCCGGCAGCAGGAAGTTGGGCGTGCGCAGGGCGGATTTCTCGCCCAGGAAAATCATGGCGTCGTCGGTGACGGGCTGGGTCAGGGGCGCGCCCTTTTCCTTCCAGTCAGGGATGAGCTCGGTCAGCGCACGCGGGTCCATGATCGCGCCCGACAGGATGTGGGCGCCGGGCTCCGAGCCCTTTTCCAGCACGACGACGGAGACATCCTGGCCTTTTTCGGCCGCCAGCTGCTTGAGGCGGATGGCCGTGGCCAGGCCGCCGGGGCCGCCGCCAACCACCACCACGTCGTATTCCATGGCTTCGCGCGGCCCGTACTGGGCCAGGATTTCTTCGTTCGTCATCGGGGTGTCTCGCTTGGATATTGAAAAAACAGGATGTTCGGCAGACCGAACGTTCGTTCGGCTGCAGCGCAAATGCCGCAATGCGGTGGATTCTATGACGTGCGTGGACCCCGTCGTTGCTGATAGGTGACAGCGCGGGAATGCGGGCTGCTGCACAGTGACCAGACGCTGCGGGGCATGTTGCCTTGCGGTGGCGCTACAACAAGGAGACTGCAGGCATGCGCATAGAGATTCCAGAATATAAAAAATGGGTTCACGAGATGCGATTCAAAGTGCGCTGGGGCGATATGGACGCCATGGGCCATGTCAACAACGCCATGTACTTTCGCTACCTGGAAACCGCCCGCATCGACTGGATGGTTGAAGCGGGCATGGCGCCCGCGCCGGGCGGGCAGGGGCCGGTCATCGTCAATGCGTTCTGCAACTTCCACCAGCAGCTGGCCTATCCCGACGAAGTGCTGCTCAAGATGTACGCCAGCGACCCCGGCCGCACAACGTTCGAGACCTGGGCCACCATGGAGCGCGTCTCCGAACCCGGCGTGATCTGCGCGACCGGTGGCGGCACCGTCATCTGGGTGGATTTTCCCAGGCAAAAGGCCGTGGAGTTGCCGGGCTGGGTGCGGGAGATGGTGGGCGCAGACGCCAGTCCCGGCTGATCGCCAGCCCGGATTCAGGCCGACTGGCGCAGCACCAGCCTCGGTCTGGCCAGCAATTGCTGGCGGGGCCGGCCCGGATGAGCCATGCGCGCCAGCGGCGAGACGGCGGCCTGCTCGCCGCATTCGGCGGGGAACGCATGTCCTGCTTGCTCAGAGGGGGAGGGGAATGCTCGATGGATTCGTCGAGCCGTCGAGTAGCGGCTGCAGCATTGGCTGCAGCCCGAGCATCAGATCAAGGTTCTGCACCGCAGCACCGGCAGCGCCTTTGCCCAGGTTGTCGAACACGGCGGCCAGCAACACCTGTTCCTCCTGCGGCTGCCCGAACACCGCGAGCCGCATCCGGTTGCTGCCATTGAGCGCACGCGGATCGAGCCGCTGCGCATCGGCATCCGCCACCAGGGGTTGCAGCTCGATGCACGGCTGGCCCTGGTACCGCGCCTGCAGCGCAGCATGCAGGCTGCGGGCGGTCACACCGGCGGGCAGCAGCCGCAGATGCAGGGCGATGGTCAGCACGATGCCTTGCCGGTAGTTGCCATAGGCCGGCACGAACACCGGCGCATGGGCCAGGCCGGCATGCTGCTGGATCTCGGGCACGTGCTTGTGGTGCAGTCCCAGTCCATACACCTGCAGCGGCACGGCAGTCGCGGCGGCAGCGCCCTCATGGTCCAGCAGCCCTGCGCGGCCCCGTCCCGAGTAGCCCGATACCGCGTGAATGGCCAGCGGGTAGTCGGGGGGCAGCAGGCCCGCGTCGATCAAGGGCCTGAGCAGCGCGAGCGCACCTGTCGGATAGCAGCCGGGATTGCTGACGCGCCGGGCCTTGGCGATGCGTTCGGCCTGGCCGGCCTCCAGTTCCGGCAGGCCATAGACCCAGCCCGGCGCGGTGCGATGCGCAGAACTCGCGTCGATCAAGCGCACGCCGGGCCTGCGCACCAGCGCCACGGCCTCGCGCGCAGCCTCGTCCGGCAGGCACAGCAAGGCGATGTCGCAGTCGTTGAGCGCCTCGGCGCGGTGCGCCGTGCTTTTGCGCTGGTCGGCTGGCAGCTGCAGCAGGCGCAGGTCGGTCCGATGCGCCAGCCATTCGCGCACCTGCAGGCCGGTGGTGCCTTGGTCGCCGTCGATGAAAACAAGAGAGGTCATGGGTTGCTCCGATTGGGTGTGGAGCGCATGGTGCAGCGCCTGCCGCATGCAGACCAGTTGAATCTGACAAACTACGGATTCATGATTCCTGAATTGCTGGCAACCTGGGATACCGCACCATGCGCGAAATCAATCTGGACCGTCTGCGCACCCTGCTGACGGTGGCCGACCTGGGCTCATTCGCCGCCGCCGCCAAGGTGCTGCACCTGGCGCCGCCCACGGTGACGCTGCATGTGGCGCAGCTCGAGGAGCGTCTGGGAACACGTCTGTTGCACCGCGCACCGGCTGGCGTCACCGCCACATCGGCGGGCAGCCTGCTGATAGACAAGGCGCGCCAGCTCCTGGCCGAGGCCGACGATCTCCTGCAGACCGTGCAGCGCCAGATCGCCACGCGCGGGGGCCGCGTGCGCCTGGGCGCCTCCACCGGCGCGCTCGCGCACCTCTTGCCCCAGGCACTGGAAACCCTGGCCGCCCGGCATCCCGAGATCGATGTGCAAGTGGCGGTGATGACCAGCGAGGAAGCCCTGGCGCGCCTGACTGCCGGCAGCCTGGACATCGGCATCGTCGCGCTGCCGCAGCCCGTGCTGCGCGGGCTGCAGGTGCAGGCCTGGCGCCAGGACCCCGTGCTGGCCTTCATCCCGGCCGCCTGGAAGCCGCCGCGGCACATCACGCCCGCCTGGCTTGCGGCCCGCCCCCTGATCGCCAATGACCGTGGAACCCGGCTGTCACGCCAGACCGCCGAATGGTTTGCCGCAGGCGGCGCCCGGCCGCAGGCACGGATCGAGCTGAACTACAACGACGCAATGAAGAGCCTGGTCGCAGCGGGCTACGGAGCCGCGCTGCTGCCCCACGAGGCCGGCGCACCGCAGCCTGACCCCCGCATCACCACGCGGCCCCTGCGGCCGGCACTGTCAAGGGCGTTGGGCATCGCGCATCGCAAAAGGCCTGACGACGACGCGACGAAGGTGACGATCGAGGCTTTGATGGGGATGAGAGGGCGTTGAAGGGGGAGGGGGCCCGTGCTTTCGGGGCAATGGCTGATGCTGCTTGTGTTGCATCAAGCGCGGCCTGGTCGTCCGACTTTGCCTAGAAGCTCGCTCGGGTTGAGTACGTACTCCGGGCTGTCCACCAGACGTTGAACGGCCAAATCGATGAATGCACGGGCTCGTACTGGCTGGGACGACCTGCTTCCGAAGTAGACGAAGTAGCTGGCGTAGTCCGGCATGTGGTCCACGAGGATCGGGATCAGCTTGCCGGAGCGGATAAACGGTGCCGCGGTGACGCCCGCGAGCTGGGCCAGCACCTTGCCGGCCAGGACGGCTTGCAGCTCAAACAGCTCGTCGTTGCTGCAGATCGTCGGGGCGACTGGCTGGTCGGCGGCCTGGCCGTCGATCTTCACCCGCCACGGCAGCACTTTCCCCGTGCTCGGATGCCGATAGGCGCTGCAGCGGTGTGTGGCCAGGTCAGCCAACGACTCGGGCACACCGTGCTTCGCGAAGTAGGAAGGTGCACCGCAGATGGGCAACTGAACCGGGAACAGCCGTCGTGCAATCACGCCCTCATGGGGCGACGGACCGAGACGAAAGCCCACGTCCACGCGATCCTCCACCCAGTTGCCGATACGGTCGTCCAGCAAGACGTCGGGCTGGATCCCTGGATGCATATCGCAAAACTCGTCGACCAGGCGCCAAAGAATCGGCTGGAACGTGGTGCGAGGTCCCGTGATGCGCAGCGGGCCCGCAAATTCATCCCGTGCCGACTTGGCGGACTGCAGTGCTCTGTGCATTCCCGTCACGGCCGGCCGCACGTCCTCGAACAGCCGCTGTCCTGCATCGGTCAGCGACATCACACGCGTTGTCCGATGGAACAGGCGCACGTCCAGATGGGCTTCCAGCTGGGCCAATGCCTTGCTGGCCGCCTGGGGGCTGATGCCAAGTTCTGCTGCAGCTTTGCGCAGGCTGCCAAGTTCCGCTGCCTTGATAAAGGTCGTGATGGATCGAAGCTCGTTGATCGCCATGAGTGGCCTCCTCGCGGCTTTCATTGTCATTGAATTGATGCTAATTCAACAACCCAAATGCATCTATCCAGATGCCAGTCCGTTGCCTAAAGTTCGTGCCATCAAACTTCTACAAGGCAAAGCTCATGCAGCACGTCGTTCTGAACAACGGTCTTCACATGCCCATGGTCGGGTATGGCGTCTTCCAGATCGCCGATGCCAATGAGTGCCAGCGCAGCGTCGTCGATGCCATCGAAGCCGGCTACCGGCTGATCGACACCGCGGCCTCCTACATGAACGAAGAAGCGGTCGGCAAGGGATTGCGCTCCAGTGGCGTGCCGCGTGACCAGCTCTTCGTCACCAGCAAGCTCTGGGTGCAGGAGACCGGCTACGAGCGCACGCAGCAAGCCATCGACAAGTCCCTGCGTCGGCTGCAGCTCAGCTACCTCGACCTGTACCTGATTCACCAGCCCTTCGGCGACGTCCACGGTTCGTGGCGCGCGATGGAGGACGCCTACCGCGCGGGCAAGCTGCGCGCCATCGGCGTCAGCAACTTCCAACCGGACCGCCTGATGGACATCAAGGCGTTCAACGAGATCGCACCGGCGGTCAACCAAGTCGAAGTGAATCCCTTCCAGCAGCAGCTGCAAGCCGTGCCGTTCATGAGAGAGATGGATGTGCAGGCCGAGGCCTGGGCTCCGTTTGCCGAAGGCCGCAACGGCCTCTTCCAGAACGAAGTGCTGCTCGGCATCGCCCGGCACTACGGCAAGTCGGTCGGCCAGGTGGTGCTGCGCTGGCTGGTACAGCGCGGGATCGTCGCGCTCGCCAAGTCGGTCCGCAAGGAGCGCATGGCAGAGAACATCGCCATCTTCGACTTCGCACTCAGCGACGCCCACATGGCAAGCATCGCCACGCTCGACACCAACACGAGCAGCTTCTTCTCTCACCGCGACCCGGCCATCGTCAAGTGGATGTCCGAGCGCAGGCTGGACATCTGAGTGACCGCGATGAACGCCGCGCAATCCTGCCCCATCCGCAACGAGAACAAGGTCCTGGCCGTCATCGTTGCCAGCTACCTGATGATCGTCGTGGACATTTCCATCGTCATCACGGGTCTGCCCCGCATCCAGGCAAGCCTGGGCTTCACTTCGGCGCAACTGTCCTGGGTGACCAATGCCTACACGCTGGCTTTCGGTGGCTTGCTGCTCCTGGGTGCCCGCGCTGGCGACATCCTGGGCCGCCGGCGGATGTTCATCCTGGGGCTGGCGCTGTTCACGCTCGCCTCCGTCTCCATCGGCCTGGCGCCTGGCGCAAGCTGGTTGCTGGTCTCCCGCGCAATTCAAGGTGTAGGCGCCGCCGTCCTTGCGCCGTCCACGCTCGCACTGCTGTCCACGCATTTCGCGGAGGGGCCAGGCCGCACCCGGGCGCTCTCGCTGTACGCGGCGGCTGCCGGTGTCGGCGCAACCCTGGGCCTGGTCTTGGGCGGCCTGTTCGCTGATTTGGTGTCCTGGCGCGCAGGCTTTTTCATCAACCTGCCAATAGGGTTGCTGTTGATCGTCGCTGCGCGTGGCCACATTGCCGAGACCCAGAAGCAGGAAGGCCAGTTCGACGTGGGCGGCGCCATCAGCTCGACCATAGGGATGACGGCGCTGGTCTACGGCCTGGTTCGAGCAGCTGAAGCTGGCTGGCACGATGGCCTCGCACAGGGGGCCCTGGTCGGCGGCATGCTGATGATCCTGCTCTTCATCGGCATTGAGCGCCGGGTCCGGCAACCCATCCTGCCGCTGCGCCTGTTCACCAGCCCGCAGCGAGCCGGTGCGTACATCACGCGCATGCTCTTCCTGGGCGGAGCCGTTGGCTTCTGGTTCTTCTGTACGCAGTTCCTGCAGGGCGTGCTGCATCTGCGGCCCATGCAAGCCGGCATTGCCTTCCTGCCCGTGACGCTGCCCAACTTTGCCTCGGCCATGGCCGTGCCCGGGCTGGCTCGCCGCTTCGGCAACGAAACGCTGCTCCTCGCCGGCCTGCTGCTCGGAGTGGTGGGCCTCGCCTGGTTGGGTCAAGCGCATGCGCTATCGAGCTATTGGACCGGCATCGCCCCGCCCATGGTCCTGATCGGACTGGGCCAGGGCTTGTTGCTGGCACCGCTGACCGCGGCCGGTGTGGCGGGAGTGGCGCGTGAGGACGCGGGTGCTGCGTCCGGCCTGGTCAACGTGGCTCACCAGTTGGGGGGAGCACTGGGGCTTGGACTGCTGGTTCTTGTCTTCGCCAGCGCTGGCTCGTCCATCGAGCAACAAGACAGTGCAGCCCTCGCGCATCGCATTGCTGCCGTCATGGACGTGGCCGCTCTGCTGCTCGGCCTGGCGCTGATCGTCTCGTGGTTCTTTATCGTCAAGCCGCACCGCCGCCATCAGGCGAAACAACAGGAGGCGCTCTCGTGAAATCACTGCTTTCAATGGCCCTGAGCGGTGCGGTGACAGCCGCTGCGGCGCAGTCTTCCGGTCCTGGCGCAATGCCGCCCGTCGTCGAAGTTCGCCCCGCGGCTGCGCAGCAGGTCAGCGTTGGATCGGCCGATACGTTCACCGGCGACGTCCGCATCAGCTCACCCTTTCAGGCGCCACTTCCCGGAGCGGCCGGTGGAGCGACCGTCACGTTCACGGCCCGTGCGCGGACGGCCTGGCATACCCATCCGCTCGGTCAGACGCTGATCGTCACCGAGGGACAGGGCCTCGTGCAACAACAAGGCCAGCCGGCGCTCATCATTCGCCCTGGCGATGTCGTGACCATCCCGCCCAACGTGCGCCACTGGCATGGCGCCGGGCCTTCAGGCTCCATGACCCACATCGCCATTGCCGAGAAAGAAAACGGCAGCGCCGTGGCCTGGCAGGACAAACTCTGCGAGCAGGACTACCAGGCCGCCGTGGTGAGCGCAGGCCTTTCCGCGATGACCGGCCAGAGGGCACAGCAGCCACAGAAGCCACAGGAGCCACAGAAGGCCGTGCAGCCTGCGTCCGATTCGCTGAGCCCCAGGCAACGCGCCATTCCGCTCATCGCCGCCTTCACGGCAATCAGTGACATGCCCCGGCTGGGCATGGCACTGAACCAGGGGCTGGACGCGGGCATGACAGTCAGCGAGGCCAAGGAAGTCCTGGTGCAGCTCTATGCCTACGCGGGCTTCCCCAGAAGTCTCAATGCGCTCGGCGAACTGCTCAAGGTCGTCGAGCTGCGCAAGCAGCGCGGCGTGCAGGACGCTCCGGGTCACGACCCCAGCCGAGCCGTGTCCACCGGTCGTGAGTTGGCGCTGGTCGGCCAGGCCAATCAGACCGAGATTTCAGGTGGACCGGTCCAGGGCCCGGTGTTCGAGTTCGCGCCGATCATCAATCAGTTTCTGCAGGCTCACCTGTTTGGCGACATTTTCGAGCGCGACAACCTCGATTGGCGCAGCCGCGAGCTGGCCACGGTCGGAGCGCTGGCTGCGTCACCGGGTGCAGAGAACCAGCTGCGCTCCCACATGCGAGCCAGCCTGCGCGTGGGCCTGACCGCATCGCAACTGCGGCAGCTGAGCCAAGCGCTGGCGGAAGGAGTCGGCCCCGAGGTGGCAGCCCGCGCCGATGACGCACTCGTGCAGGCCCTCGACGCCGCATCAAAAGGCTGATGATGAGCATCACCCGCATCTTCCGCGCAGGAGCACTTGTCTTGGCTGTATCGCTGGCAGGTTGCGCCTCTCATTCGGACAGTTCGTCGAAGCCCCTGGTCATTCAGCGCCAGGGCAGCTTCGCGGTCGGTGGCGTTGTGAAGACGGTGCCCGGCGTCTACGACAACGACAAGCCGACAAGCGCAGGGCAAAGCTTCCACGGCGATCACCTCTACGCCTTCTATCAGGTTCCGCAGAATCCGAGGCCTTTGCCCATCGTGATGCTGCACGGCGCCTTCCAGTCGGCTCGGAGCTGGGAAACGACGTCGGACGGCCGCGAGGGCTTCCAGAACCTGTTCCTGCACCGCGGCTTCCCGGTCTACCTTGTCGATCAGCCGCGCCGAGGCAGGGCCGGCAACAGCACCGTCGCCACGACGACCGGGCCGACGCCCTACGACCAGCTGTTCTTCGACCAGTTCCGTTTTGGCAAGTGGCCGAGCTATTTCGACAACGTACAGTTCGACCGCCAGCCGGAGACACTGAACCAGTTCCTGCGCTCGGTGACGCCGAACACCGGCGCCTATGACGCCAACGTGATCGCCGAGGCGATGGCTGCGCTCTTCACCAAGACAGGCCCGGCCATCCTCTTCACGCACTCACAGGGCGGCGGACCTGGCTGGCTGACAGCCATCAAGAGCGCCAACGTCAAGGGCGTCGTGGCGTTCGAGCCGGGCAGCGGCTTCATCTTCCCGCCGGGGGAGCTGCCGGCCGCCATGCCCAGCGCTGCGGGAACCCTGGCGCCGGAGGCTGTCTCGGCACAAGACTTCCAAAAGCTCACCCGCATCCCCATCGTCATTTACTACGGCGACAACTTCCCGACTGAGCCCACCACCGAGCGCGGCCAGGACAACTGGCGCGTCCGGCTCGCCATGGCTCGCCTTTGGGTGGACGCCGTCAACAGGCACGGCGGAGATGCACAGCTCGTGCATCTGCCTGAGATGGGCATACGCGGGAACACCCACTTCATCATGTCCGACCTGAACAACGTCCAGATCGCGGACCTGGTGTCCTCCTTCCTCACCAGGAAGAGGCTCGATTGACCCTTTCGCCTGGTTCGCAAGAACCGCACAGATGTCTCAGTAGATCGGACGACCCATGACCCACGTATCCATTGACACGAAGCGCCGTGAGTTCCTTGGCACTTCGGCCATCGCAATTTCTGCAGCAGCCCTCGGAGTTACAACCATGGCTGGTCCCTCCACGGCGGGTCGAACGAAGAACGGGCCCGGTGCCTGCCCTGCATCAAGGAGTTTCAGATGAAGGACAGCGCGGACTCGATTCGTCGCGCATTGATGGCGGCCATAACCCCTCTCCCACTGATCGCCAGAGCGACAGCGACGGAACAACGGGACGGTAGGCGTTCAGACCGAACGTCGACGCCAGTCGCCTACTTTTCGAGGTCAGGCAACACCCGTGTCGTCGCAGGACTCATCCAGAGGTCGCTCGGGGCCGACCTCTTCGAGCTTCAACCGCGCACTGCACCGTGAATGGCGCAGATCAGCCGGGAGGAGTCCCCCAAGCGGGCGTTGCCGCAAGCAGCTTCCGGCCATGAGCAGCCGTTCGGGGCAGCGCTCAGCTTTCTTCGGCATGGGTTCTCGATGGAGTCCAGCGCTGTTTCTTGCATCCGTGTGCGCCGAGAAATGGGACGCCGCCAACCCTGCGACTCTTTGGCGTCATGCGGTTGGCGGATGCAATGCGTGGCCTCGGGTCAACAGTCGTGGGCACGCTTGTGCGAAAGGAAAAAGCGCAGCATCTCGGCGCTGGCGTCGATTCCTCCTGGCGTGGTGTAGCTGCCCGCCGAGCTACCGCCGGACCATGCGTGGCCCGCGCCATGCAGTTGCCAGTGCTCAATGGCGGTACTTCCGTCGGCCGCGACATAGGCAGAGCGGGTGAATCGCTGGCGGTTCGGCGCATGGCCCTGGATGACGCGAGGTGCGCCTTGGGGACTTTGCGCGCTGCGTGCAGCATGCACCACGGCCGCGCCGTTGTCGTGGTGCACCGTTGTGTCCGCATCGCCGTGAAACACGATCACTGGACACACGCTGGGACCGCTGGCCGAGCCTGATGCTGCGCCTCTTCGCATCGCCTCGAGGGCTGATGGCAGATTGGACGCAGCACCGGCGGGCAAGCCCGAATGCACGCCCACGGCGGCGAACAGCTCAGGATAGGTGCGTCCCAATATGTCCGCCATTGCACCGCCCGCCGATAGTCCGGCGACATAGACACGCGATGCGTCCGCGCCATGGTCAGCCACCACCTGGCGTGTGAGGCCCGCCAGCAGTGCTGGCTCGCCCCGGCCCCGCTGCTGGTGCTGGGCCTTGAACCAGTTCCAGCATTTTTGCGAGTTCGCATGCTGTGTTTGTTCAGGATAGAGCACCAATACGCCAGCCCTGCGTGCCTGGTCATTCATGCGCGTGCCGGCGGCGAAGTCTTCCGGCCCTTGGGTGCAACCGTGCAGCATGAGGACGAGCGGCCGAGGCCCCGCTTCAAGTGCACTGCCTGGCGGCACATACAGCCGATAGGCCAGCTGCCGGCCTCCGTGCGAGTAGCTGCCGCGCAGCCATTGCTCGTCGCTGGAGGTGTCTGCCTGCGCCGTGCCCGCAGGCACGGCAAGTTCGGGAGCATCGTCGATGAAACGGGCTTCGGCATCGACGATCCAGCCGCCTTCCCGATGACTGGTTGCGGCTGGCTTGTCGTGGGCCGGCGGGGTGCTGTGGCCTCGCAACGTGCGCTGAATCAGCTCGGTTGCTTCCAGCAAATTGCCAGTGCGCGTCAGGCGTGTAGCCTCGCCCAGCATGTCGTGAAAAAGCTGTTTCATGGAATGGTTCTCAGGTAATGCGGCCGGCCAGAGCGGCGCGAACGGCGGGGCTGGCCTGGAGCGCTCCCAGCACCGTGATGGATTCGATGGTTTCTGCGGCCAACTGAGCAGGCACGTCCTGCGCGATGCTGGCCAGGCCCAGCACCCGGATCTGCAGCTTCTCCCCGGCAGCCTTCACCCGCAGGAGATCGGCCTGGGAGAAATGCTGCATACCCAGGACCAGCATCTTGCGGGCGACGACCTGCTGCAACGCGTCCGCATGGCTGCGCAGGTGATTGCGTATCGCTGTACGGATGAAATCACTGCGGTTGGCGTAGAAGCCTTCGGCGACCAGCAGGTCGATTTGGCCCAGGTCGACATAGCCCAGATTGATGGTGAGCTTCTCGGATTCGCTCACGCGAGGGGTGGAGGTGGTTGTGGCCATGGAACATCCTTATGCCATCCATATGGATGGTTTGTGGATGTTTTCAAGGCCTGATGTTTCAATTTGGTGCTGCACGTCGTGTGGTGTCCGGTGGACGGGCTCTCCAGCGTGTCCGTTGCCATCATTGCCCTGTCACGTCTGGGCCTTAGGGTGGCCGAGCCGGGCCAACGCGCCCGGCGTTGCTCAGCCATGCGCCAGGAGGCTCCATGCAAGATTTGCAGGCAGGCTCGCCGCACGGCACTTCCGTTTGGTGCCAGCCCGGCGAACGGTTCAATACCTGGAGCCATCTGGCAGCCCTGCCCGTGGGCCTGGCGGCCAGTGTGGTTCTCATCTGCGAAACGGTGGCCGGCGGTGATGCGCGCAAGATTGTGGGCGCTGTGGTGTTTGGCCTGTCTCTGGCGGCGCTGTTTGGCGCATCGGCCCTCTTTCATGGCTGTACCGGGGTGCGCAAGCGTTTCTGGCAGCGCGTAGACCACGCCTGCATTTACCTGCTGATTGCCGGCAGCCACACGCCCTTTGCCTTGATGGCGCCCCCTGGCTTGTGGGCTTGGCTGCTGCTGGGCGGCGTATGGGGGCTCGCATTTCAGGGTGCGATACGTGCACTGGGTTTCGATTCGCCGCCGCGCCTGTCCCTGTACATCAGCCTTGGCTGGCTCAGCTTGGGGGGCGCGGTGCCGGTGGCCTTTCGCCATGGTGCGCAGACCCTGGCCTGGCTGCTCGCCGGCGGACTGCTCTATTCGGCAGGAACGGTGTTCTACCGTCGTCTGGCGAGCATGCGCCACGCGCACGGCATCTGGCATCTGTTCGTGGTTGCCGGCAGCGCCTGCCATACCGTCGCGGTAGCCGGTTTGCTCGCCTGAGTCGACCGCTTTCGAAATAGACCCATGCCCGCGAACTGTATGGATAGACAGTAAAATCCTGGGCTTGATAGTTTCCACAAAGGTCTGGACATGTCTGGAGAACTCGAACAGGAAGTCGCCTCAATCTTCGAAGACCGCCTTTGGCACCACAACGGCTGGGAAGCCCGCGTCATCAAGAATGAAGACGACGATGGCTGGGCCGTCGCAATGACCCAGGACGGCCAGGTGGAGCCGAGCCTGGTCGGCCCGTGGACCATGGGCCGCGACAAGAAAAACCCCAAGCCGCTGGACGTTGCCGCCTTCAACACGCTCGTGAAGACGGCGCACGAGGTGATGCGCCGGCATGAGCAGCATCTGGCAGCGCAGTTGCACAAGGATGTGCAGATCATGGTGGGCGGGTCACGCGTGACCGTCTCTCTGGATATCGAGCCCGATGAGGACAATCCCAGCGCCACGCTCACCGCCACTGTCGCCGACGGCAGCGAGCTGGCCAAGGTGGGAGTCAGGCCGGACCATCAGCTCACCCGGACGTCTGCGCAAGCCTGGGCAGAGGCAGGCTATCCCCGTCCCAGCGAGGACTGAGCCGCGGGCAAGGCCGGGGAATCAGGGGGCTGCTTCACAGGTGCCTTCCAAGGCGGATATGCGGCTTTGCGGCTTTGCCACACGCTCTAGATGTGCAGCATGGCCAGCCCGCCCACGCCAAGGCCCAGCGCTGCCACGCCGAGCATGGCGTATTCCAGCCATTTCTTCTTGGTCAGCAGCGCGATGGCTGCAAGGGCAATGGCGACCTGTAGCGCGGTGGTGGCCTGAGCCCAGCGGTGATGCAGATGCATCTGCATCTCGGACTTCTCGTCCCATTGCCGGGCCTCGGCTTCCAGGCGGTCGGCATCGCGCTTGATGTCATCCTTTTCTTTTTCGTAGCGCTCCACCTTGGCCTGGTAGGCTGCCCGCTTGTCCTCCGTGGTCGCCAGGTCACGCGCGAACTCGGACAGCGATTGCTTGGTGCTCTTGGCCTGGAAGAAGGCCCACTGGTTGGCCGCTTCGGTCTTCTTGATGGCTGCGTCGTTTTTGTACAGCCCGGCATTGGCCTGGGTGGCACCGCCCATGTACGAGAAGATGGCTCCGACCGTGGCGATGACTGCGGTGCACATGGCGATCTGGTTGGTCAGGCTGCCGCCGCCGATGCCGTGGTGGGCGGTTTGGCCATGCTCGCCCTGGGCGGCATGTTCTAGCTCGTGATCGTGTGGGCCATGGACGTGAAAGCCGCCGGAAGACATAGGTGCCAATTCCTTGATTCAATGGGGTGGCGCATTATGGGGCCGCTATGCCCGCAACCCCGGGCTCCGGGATGCGCGCAGCGCATGGAGGGTGTGTGAGTTCTTGTGCATGACCCGCAGCCCATGGCCTGGGCCTCGGTGTCCGCGTAATGCCCGGGGCACAGGCAGGACGCAGGCGGCATGCCCGGGCATCCGGCCATCCGGTTTTCCGAACGACGCAGGCGTTCCATCGTTCGGATTTCCGTGCCACCTTATGCATAAAAGTAAGGTCGATATAGGCGAATCAAGCAGTTAGCGCAGGGTGCAGGTGCCGGATGCGGCTGGCACGGTCTGTGCACTGTCAGGCGCAGGCCACGTGCATCGTGGTTGTGTATGCAGGGAGACAAGCCCGTCTTCGCTGTGGCATCCGGCCCGTGGCCGGCAGCCGTGGTGGCCGGGCTCGCTTGCAAGACCGAAATACGTCCAACGAAAAATCCGCATGAAATTCAACCGCTTGACCACCATGGTGCTCGTGGCCATGGTCCTCGGCGTGCTGGTGGGCTATGCCTGCAACAGCTACGCACCCACGCCCGAGGCCGCCAAGGAAATCGCCAGCTACTTCGGCATCCTCACCGATGTCTTCCTGCGCATGATCAAGATGATCATCGCGCCCCTGGTGTTCGCCACCCTGGTGTCGGGCCTGGCCAACATGGGCGACGCCAAGGCCGTGGGCCGCATCGGCGGCCGCGCGCTGGGCTGGTTCATCGTGGCCTCGTTCTGCTCGCTGACCATCGGCCTGATCTATGCGAACGTGCTGCAGCCCGGCCATGGCCTGAGCGTGGCCCTGCCGTCGTCGGCCGAGGGCCTGAACCTCAAGACCTCGGCGCTGAACCTCAAGGACTTCATCGCCCACGTGTTCCCCAAGAACATCTTCGAGGCCATGGCCACCAACGAGGTGCTGCAGATCCTGGTGTTCGCGCTGTTCTTCGGCATTGCGCTGGGCAATCTGCACAACCAGGCCGCGCGCTCCATGGTGGGCCTGATGGACGAGGTGGTCCACGTCATGCTCAAGGTCACCGATTACGTGATGCGCTTCGCCCCCGTGGGCGTGTTCGGCGCCGTGGCCGGCACCATCGCCATCCATGGCCTGGGCATGCTGTCGGTGTTCGGCAAGTTCATGCTGTGCTTCTACCTGGCCCTGGCCACGCTGTGGGTGCTGCTGATCGTGGCCGGCTATTGCGTGCTGGGCCGTGACATCTTCCGCCTGCTGAACCTGATTCGTGGCCCGCTGCTGGTGGGCTTTTCCACGGCCAGCAGCGAATCGACCTATCCCAAGCTCATGGAGCAGTTGGAGAAGTTCGGCATCAAGCCGCGCATCATCGGCTTCGTGCTGCCGCTGGGCTACTCGTTCAATCTGGACGGCTCGATGGTCTACACCACCTTCCTGGCCATCTTCATCGCCCAGGCCTACGGCATCGACATGACGCTGACGGCCCAGATCACCATGCTGCTGGTGCTGATGGTCTCCAGCAAGGGCATTGCCGGCGTGCCGCGCGCATCGCTGGTGGTGGTGGCCGCCGTGCTGCCCATGTTCGGCCTGCCCGAGGCGGGCATCCTGCTGATCCTGGGCATCGACCACTTCCTGGACATGGGCCGCACGCTGACCAATGTGCTGGGCAATGCGATCGCCACGGCCGTCGTGGCCAAGTGGGAAGGCGCCGTCGATCCGACCACGGCCACGGATGACGACGAGTCCCTGCTGCCCACGGACCATTCCGAGCAAGGGCGGCCCGCTGTCTCGGCCTGAGGCCGGGGCGGTGCGGGAGGGCGCTGATAACATCGGTGCCTTCACCATGCCCGCCCGCCGCCCCCTGCGCCAGCTCATCCTGCTTTTGCTGTGGCTTGCCCTGAGCGGGCTGAGCGGCTGGGGTGCGTACCTGCTGGCGCAGCGGCTGGGCATTGCCGATCTGCGTGCCACGGGCATGCACCGGCTGGAGCTGTACGGCGCCAGCCTGCAGCGCGAGATCGGCAAGTACGCCTTCCTGCCCGACGTGCTGGCACTGGAAGGCAATGTGCAAAGGCTGCTGGCCGAGCCCGGCGACGAGCAGCTCACCAACCGCGTCAACGCCTACCTGGAGCAACTCAACGACCGTGCGGGAACGCTGACCGCCTACCTGGTCGATGCCCGTGGCCACGTCGTGGCCTCCAGCAACTGGCGGCGCTCCGACAGCTACATGGGCGAGGACCTGAGCTTTCGCCCCTACTACCGCACCGCCATGGCCACGGGCAGCGCGCGCTTCTTCGGCATAGGCACCACGCGCGGCGAGCCCGGCTACTACCTGGCCTCCACCCTGGGCGACGACACCCACACGCTGGGCGTGGCCGTGGTCAAGGTCAGCCTGGACCAGCTGGAGCAATCGTGGTCCACGGTGGAGGCGCCCGTGCTGGTGGGCGACGAGAACGGCGTCGTCATCCTGGGCACGGTCTCCGACTGGAAATTCACCACCCTGCGCACGCTGGACGAGGGCACGCGCGCCGCTTTCGACCACACGCGCCAGTACAACCGCCGCGCGCTGGAGCCGCTGGGCCTGCAGGTGCTGCGCGACCTGGGCCAGGGCGCGCGCCTGGTGCGCATTGCCCGCCATGGCGAGGAATCGCCAGGTTCGGTCTACCCGGTCAGCGGCCGCTTCCTGGCCCAGTCGCGCCAGCTGCCTGGCACGCCCTGGACGATCACCGTGCTCTCGCACCTGGAGCAGGTCGACCAGCTTGCCCAGAGCCGCGCGCTGGCCGCGGCCGTGGGCGCGGCCTTCGTGCTGCTGCTGGCCATGATGGTCAACGAGCGCCGCCGCCACCTGCGCGACCGCCTGGCCGCGCGCGAGGCGCTGCAGGCCGCGCATGACGAACTGGAGCGCAAGGTGGAGCAGCGCACGGCCGACCTGTCGGCCGCCAACGAGGCCCTGCAGGCCGAGGTGGTCGAGCGCACCCACGCCGAGGCCACGCTGCGCGCCGCCCAGGACGAACTGGTGCAGGCCGGCAAGCTGGCCGTGATAGGCCAGCTGTCCACGGGCGTGGCGCATGAACTCAACCAGCCGCTGACGGCGCTGCGCACCCTGGCGGGCAACAGCCAGCGCTTTCTGGAGCGCGGCGATACCGAAACCACGCGCGTGAACCTGGAGCGCATGGCGCAGCTGGCCGACCGCATGGGCCGCATCACGGGCCAGCTGCGCAACTTTGCGCGCAAGTCCAGCGGCGCCAGCCAGGCCGTGCCGCTGGCGCATGCGCTGGACAATGCGCTGGCCGTGCTGGAGTCGCGCGTGGCCGAGACCGGCGCCCGCATCCTGCGCGATGACGGCGTGCCCGAGGCCGTGGCCTGGTGCGACCGCAACCGCATCGAGCAGGTGCTGATCAACCTGATCAACAACTCCCTGGACGCCATGCGCGGCCAGCCCGCGCCCTGCCTGGAGCTGGCCTGCGCCGTGGCCGATGGCCGCGCCCAGGTCACCGTGCGCGACCACGGCCCGGGCCTGAGCGAAGCGGCGCAGGCCCATCTGTTCCAGCCGTTTTTCACCACCAAGGAAG
The DNA here is from genome assembly GCF_014170385.1 of Delftia sp. UME58. Taxonomy (NCBI): domain Bacteria; kingdom Pseudomonadati; phylum Pseudomonadota; class Betaproteobacteria; order Burkholderiales; family Comamonadaceae; genus Delftia; species Delftia sp. UME58. The sequence continues at coordinate 113,249 of NZ_LZZV01000014.1, read as the reverse complement.
AGGGCGTGGGCCTGGGCCTGGGGCTGGCGCTGTCGGCCGGCATCGTGCGCGAATGCGGCGGCACGCTGACGGGCAGCAACCATCCGGGCGGCGGTGCCGTCTTCACGCTGAGCCTGGCCCTGGCACCCTCCACCCCATCCGCCGACACACCATGACCGACGCCCTCAAAGTCCTGATCATCGAGGACGACCCCGACATCGTGCTCGGCTGCGAGCAGGCGCTGCAGCTCGAAGGCATCGCCTGCGAAAGCGTGGGCAGCGCCGAGCAGGCACGCCGCCGCCTGTCGCGCGACTTCGCGGGCATCGTGGTCAGCGACATCCGCCTGCCGCGCATGGACGGCATGGCCTTCCTGCGCGAGCTGGTGGCCATGGACCCGGAACTGCCCGTGGTGCTGATCACCGGCCACGGCGATATCTCCATGGCCGTGCAGGCCATGAAGGACGGTGCCCAGGACTTCATCCAGAAACCCTTCGCCCCCGAAACCCTGGTCGGCGCCGTGCGCCGTGCCCTGGAGCGCCGCCGCCTGGTGCTGGAGGTGCGGGCGCTGCGCCAGCAGCTGGACCAGCGCGACAGCCTGGAGCACCGGCTGATAGGCCGCGCGCCCAATATGCGCCAGCTGCGCCAGATGCTCACGGGGCTGGCGCAGAGCGCGGCCGATGTGCTGATCCAGGGCGAGACCGGCACGGGCAAGGAGCTGGTGGCGCGCTGCCTGCACGAAGCCAGCGCGCGGCGCGATGGCAACTTCGTGGCGGTCAACTGCGGCGGCCTGCCCGACACGCTGTTCGACAGCGAAATGTTCGGCAGCGAGGCCGGCGCCTATACCGGCGCGGGCAAGAAGCGCATCGGCAAGCTGGAGCACGCCAGCGGCGGCACGCTGTTCCTGGACGAGATCGAAAGCATGCCCCTGCCCATGCAGATCAAGCTGCTGCGCGTGCTGCAGGAGCGCGTGCTGGAGCGCCTGGGCTCCAACACCCTGATCCCCATCGACTGCCGCGTGATCGCGGCCACCAAGGTCGATCTGCTGGAGTTGAGCCGGCAAGGATTGTTCCGCGCCGACCTCTACTACCGCCTGAACGTGGCCACCGTCTCGCTGCCGCCGCTGCGCGAGCGGCGCGAGGACGTGCCGCTGCTGTTCGAGCACTTCGCGCTGCAGGGCGCCGCGCGCCACCAGCGGCCCGTGCCCGAGCTGACCACGGCGCGCGTGCAGCAACTGCTGGGCTATGACTGGCCCGGCAACGTGCGCGAGCTGCGCAACGTGGCCGAGCGCACGGTGCTGGGCATCGAGGCCGGCTCGCCCCCCTTCGGCCAGCCGGCCGGCACCACGGCGCAGGACGCCGCGCCCCGGCCGCTGTCCGCCGCTGTCGAGGCCTTCGAGCGCGCCCTCATCGCCGACGCCCTGCGCCGCCACGCCGGCAGCCTGGCGCGCACGGCCGAAGCCCTGTCCATGCCCAAGACCACGCTGCACGACAAGATCCGCAAGTACGGGCTGGATGGATAGGGGCTGGTTGCCCGCCCCCAACCCGGATTTTCGGGAAACGGCCTGGCCTACCTGGATTCGTAGGACGGGCGCAGTGCCGCAATCGCCTTTTGAATCGCAGCGCGCACGTCGGGCCGGTCGATCACCTCGCCACAGTGCAGCACGGGCAATGGCTTGCCCTGCCCGGGACGGGCCTCGTCGCGCATGACGGCCATATCGTCCTTGGCGCCATTGCCGCCTTTGGCGTTCTCCCGCTGCACCTGCTCGGCAATGCCCGCCAGCACTTCGATATCCCCGTGCATGCGCTGCACGACGACGGAGGCCCAGGCATCTCCCTGGTCCTTGAGATAGGGCTCGGCCTGCTGGGTCAGGCAGCTTGCGATGGCATAGCTTTCAACGTCGCGCTGCACTTGCGTGCGAGCGCCACCTGCGGGATTTGTGTCCGGGGTGCATCCGGCGATGGCTGGAACCAAAAGAAGCAAGGCCACGCGCATCAAGTCAGCTCCCAAATTTCGCCTGTTGAGGTTGTGATGGTCGAATGGCCCGGCCCGGCCCGGCATGGACAGCCGCTGTCGTGGTCTGGCTGCCCACAGTCCACGCCATTTAGCCGAGCAATATATGTGAAAAGCCTGAGGTACCGGGTGTAACCAGGCCCTCAGCCGCTCGCAGCCGCCCTCAGCCCCGCTCCCCGAACTCCACGCTTTCGCGCGTCCAGCGCCGCGCCTGTTCGCTCAGGCTCAGTCCCAGGCCGGGGCGTGTGGGCACAAGCATGCGGCCATTGGCGATTTCCAGGCGTTCGTTGAACAGCGGCTCCAGCCAGTCGAAGTGTTCCACCCAGGGCTCGTTGGCGCAGGTGGCGGCCAGGTGCACGTGCAGCTCCATGGCGAAGTGGGGCGCCAGGCTCAGGTGGGCCAGTTCGGCCTGGGCCGCGATCTGCAGGAAGGGCGTGATGCCGCCCACGCGCGGCGCGTCGGGCATGAGGAAGTCGGCGCTGCGGTGGCGTATGAGATCGCCGTGCTCGGCGGCGCTGGTCAGCATCTCGCCGGTGGCACATTGAGGCGCGGTGCGGTCGTTGGAAACTGGAGGGGGAGGGCTATTCCTGGCGCTGGAGTTCGGCGAATTGCTGGGGCGTGCCGGCGACCATCTGGTGGCCGATGGAGACGAACTGCTCGCGAACCCGGGGATCGTTGAGCGCCTCGACAAAGGCCGCATGCGCCTTGTCACGCAGCGCAGGCGGCAGGCCCTTGGGCGCGACGATGGCCTGCCAGGAGGCGACTTCCACGTTTTTCACGCCGGTCACGGCCAGGGCGCGCATCTTGCCGGCCCGGATGTGCCGTATCACGGCATTGATGTTCTGGAACGAGGCATCGACCTGGCCGCCGATCAGGTCGGCATGGGCCGGTGCGTCGCCCTTGTTGGTGGGCTTTTCCCACCTGAAGGTGGGCAGCGCGCTGGCCGGCTATTTCCTCTCGCGCGGCCTGCAGCGCGTGGGCATGGCCACGGGCGGCGACCACCGGGCCCAGCAGCGGCGCGAGGGCTTTCTCGCAGCCTGGGGCCGCGAGGTGCCCACGGTCACCGTGTCCGCGCCCGGCAGCCTGGAGCTGGGCCGGCAGGCGCTGGGCCAGTTGCTGGCGCAGCAGCCTGATCTGCAGGCCGTGGTCTGCAGCTCGGACATGCTGGCCCACGGCATTTTGGTGGAAGCCCAGGCGCGCGGCCTGCGCGTGCCCGTGGACCTGGCCGTCTCGGGCTTCGGCAATGCCGATTTCGCGGCCCACCTTCTGCCATCGCTGACCACCGTGCATGTGGACGGACCGGGCATAGGCCGCCTGGCCGCCGAACTCGTGCTGGCACGCTGCAAGGGCCACAGTGCCGGGCGCTCGGCGTTCGACCTGGGGTTCGAGCTGATCGAGCGGGATTCGACCCGCCTGGCTTAGAGGGTCAGCACACGGCAGCCGCCTGGCGCTCGGTCGCCAGCCCGAACAGGCTGCCCAGCACGTGCTGGATTTCATCAGGGGCCAGCTGCCTGGTCTCGGTGCCGCTGGCCGTGATGGTCTTGAGCGCGTCGCCCACCAGGATCATGCGGCCGGCCGGCTGGTGCAGCACCACCACCCGCTTTTGCACGAAGATGGCGTCCGGGTGCGTGGAGTTCAGGTAGTTGGCGGGCGCGAAATCCACCCACTCCTGGGGCGACAGGTTGAAGGCGTACTGGTTGGCCCATTCACCGTCCACGCGGGCCTGCAGCAGGTATTCGCCCTGGTCGTCCAGGCTCAGGCGGAAGGTGTCGCCGTCCTGGCGGACCTCGGTATCCAGCTCGTCCAGGGCCATGGGTGCGCGTATGCCGTAGCTGCCAAAGCCCAGGTCGCACAGCCAGCGCCGTCCCTCGACCTCGGCCACCAGGGCCATGTGGGTGCGGGGCCGGCGGGCCGGATAGAACATGGGCCGCGCCGCCACAAAGCGGTAGGCAATGCCCAGGGCCTGCAGCGCCATGGCGAACAGGCCGTTCACCTCGTAGCAGTAGCCGCCCCGGGCGCCGCCGAGGATCTTGCCCGCAATGTCTTCGGGCACCAGAGAGACGATCTTGCCGGCCTGCACGTCGAGGTTCTCGAAAGGCACGGAAAACAGCTGCTGGCGCATCAGCGCATGCAGGGTGGCGGCATTCGCCTGGGCGGAGTCCCCGGCACTGAAGCCGATGCGGCGGAAGTAGGCCTGGAGATCGAAATTGCTGGCTTGCATGGGTTTCCTCGGGTTGCTGGATGGCTGCAACGATAAATCGGGACCACCAATGCCTGTATAAGCAGAATCCAAGAAAACTGACCTGTACAGATTGGCATGCCCACCACCAACGAACCCTTGCCCCAGTACCGCCGCATTGCCCAGGCCCTGCGCCAGACGCTGGCCTGCGGCGCACTGCGTCCCGGCGACAGGCTGATCTCCGCCCGCAGCCTGGCCGAGCGCGAACAGGTCAGCCTGCCCACCGCGCTGGAGGCGCTGCGCTGCCTGGAGGCCGAGGGCCTGATCGTCGCGCGCCCGCGCTCGGGCTACTTTGTGCGGCAGGCAACCGGCGGCGCGGCGCTGCAGGCGTCCCGCCCGTCGTCGCGCCCCGTGCCCGTGACCCTGTCGGCCCTGGCGCGCTCGCTGTTCAGCAGCCCCGACACGCGCCTGATCCCGCTGGGTGCGGCATTGCCCGATCCGGCTTGGCTGCCCACGGCCCGGCTGCAGCGCGCGCTGCAGACCGCCGGGCGCCGCCTGGACGCGCACGGCCAGACCTACAGCATGCCGCCGGGCCGCGCGGACCTGCGCGGCCAGATAGCGGCCCGGGCCGCGCAATGGGGTGCGCGCTTCGGCCCCGATGACCTGGTCCTGACGGCAGGCGCCACCCAGGCCGTGCGGCTGGCGCTGCGCGCCGTGTGCAAGCCCGGCGATGTCGTGGCCGTGGAGCGGCCCGCCTATTTCGGCAGCCTGCTGCTGCTGGAGGACCTGGGCCTGAAGGCGCTGGAGATTGCCACCGATCCCCGCGAAGGCCTGCTGCTGGAGCCGCTGGCCGAGGCCATTGCCCGCCACCGGCCGGCTGCCGTGCTGGCATCGCCCACCGTGCAGAACCCGCTGGGCGCCAGCATGCCGGTGGAGCGCAAGCAGGCCCTGGTGGCGCTGCTGGAGCGGGCGGGCATTCCCTTGATCGAAGACGATGTCTATGGCGACCTTGCGGGCGACAGCCAGCGCCCGCCGGCCTGCAAGGCCTTCGACGCCAGCGGCAACGTGCTGTACTGCGGCTCCGTGTCCAAGACCCTGGCGCCGGGCTGGCGCGTGGGCTGGATTGCGGCGGGCCGCTTCCATGCCCAGGTGCTGCAGGTGCGCCTGGCGGGCGACTGGGCCGGTGCGCCGCTGCTGGAAGCCGCCGTGAGCGAGGTGCTGGCCAGCGGCGACTACGACCGGCACCTGCGCCGTCTCAAGTCCCGTGTGCAGGCCGGGGTGCAGGCCGTCACGGCCAGGGTCGAGGCCAGCTTTCCGCCCGGCACCCGCGTCTCGGCCCCGCGCGCGGGCTTTCTGCTGTGGGTGGAGTTGCCGCGCCAGGTGAATGCACTGGAGGTGCACCGCCGCGCGCTGGAGCTGGGCATTGGCGTCAGCCCCGGCCCGCTGTTTTCATCGCGCTCTGACCTGCCCAACCACCTGCGCCTGAACTGCGCCAACGAGCCCACGCCGCGCCTGCTGGGGGCCGTGGGGCAGGTGGGGGAGATATGCCGGGGTTTGGCCGAGGGTGCTGCGGCGCGCCAGGGGGCACAGGTCGGCCAGCCTACTTCTTCTCGCGCGGCACGCGCCCCATGAGGAAGAACTCGGGATTGGGCTGCATGCCGGCAAAGCTGGCCATGCGGTTGGACAGGCCGAAGAAGGCGGTGATGGCGGCGATGTCCCAGATGTCCTCGTCGTCGAAGCCATGCGGGTACAGCGCCTCGAAGTCGGCCTCGCAGATTTCATGGCTGCGTTCGCAGACCTTCATGGCGAAGTCCAGCATGGCGCGCTGGCGGGCGCTGATGTCGGCCTTGCGGTAGTTGACGGCTACCTGGTCGGCCACGTAGGGCTGCTTTTCGTAGATGCGCAGGATGGCGCCGTGGGCCACCACGCAGTACAGGCACTGGTTGGCCGCGCTGGTGGTGGTGACGATCATCTCGCGCTCGCCCTTGGTCAGGCTGCCTTCCTCCTTGAGCATGAGGGCATCGTGGTAGGCGAAGAACGCGCGCCACTCGGCGGGGCGGCGCGCAAAGGCCAGGAAGACGTTGGGAATGAAGCCGGCCTTTTCCTGCACTTCAAGAATGCGGGCGCGGATGTCCTCGGGCAGGCTGGACAGTTCGGGCTGGGGGTAGCGGGCGGTGGCCATGTGTCTTGTCTCCTGGGTGTGGTGGTTGCTGTTGCGGGCCATGTTCGCATGGCCTGCGCTGCGCAGGGTGAACGCACATGACAGCCTGTCTGCCGCCGAGGTTGCAGATTGCGCCTGGGCTCAGGCGGGCACCATGTCCGGCTCAGGCCGTTGTGCAAACCAGTCGCCCAGAAAGCCGGTGAGCGCGCGGATTCTGGCCGACATCTCGCTGCGCGTGGCGTGCACCAGGTAGATGTCGGCCGCAGGCAGCTGCCATTGGGGCAGGACCTCGCGCAGCGCGCCTGCGGCCAGCGGCGCGGCCACATCCCAGAGCGAGCGCTGCAGGATGCCGTGGCCGTCCAGCGCCCAGGCCAGGGCCGCTGCGCCGTCGTTGGTGCTCATCACGCCGTTGACCTTGATGTTGTGCTCGCTCATGCCCTGGCGCGTGCGCCGGCTCAGGCGCCAGCTGCCATAGGTTTCGTCGCTCTCGCGGATCACGATGCAGCGGTGGGCCTGCAGGTCTGCAGGCTGGCGCGGCTCGCCGTGGGCGTTGAGGTAGGAGGGCGCGGCGCACAGCACGCGGCGGTTGGGCAGCAGCAGGCGGGCGGTGAGGGCGGAGTCGGGCAGGGCGCCAAAGCGCACCACGGCGTCAAAGCCCTGCTCGACCAGGTTGACGGGCCTGTCCGTCAGCTGCAGTTGCACCTGCACTTCGGGATAGGCGCGCGCAAAGGCCGACAGCGCGGGCGCCAGCCGCTGGCGGCCAAAGCCCAGCGTGCACGCAATGGACAGCGGGCCGCGCGCCGTGGCGCGCGTGCCCGAGATGCTGCGCTCCAGCGCCTCCAGGTCGGCCAGGATGCGCGCGCCATCCAGCAGGTAGGCTTCGCCCTCGGGCGTCAGGTGGATGCGCCGTGTCGTGCGCTGCAGCAGGCGCACGCCCAGGCGCCGCTCCAGCAGGGACAGGCGGCGGCTGACGGCGGGCGGCGTCACGCCCATCTGCTGGGCCGCGGCGGCCAGGCTGCCTTCGCGGATCAGCAGCGAGAAGAAACGCAGGTCGGAAAAGCCGTCCATGGTGGATGCGGTGGATGGTTGATTCGTAAATTGAACTGATGGATCAATGCAGTATTTTGCTATTTATGCAGCCTGGTTTACTGATTAGCATGGCAGGCTGACAGTCATGAACAACGTAGAAGGAATCTCCGGGATGCACACAGATCCATGGATGCCGGGCCTGCGCCAGCAGCGCATCACGGTCGATGACGGCGTGGAGATCAACGCCTGGGTGGGCGGCCAGGGGCCGGCCCTGCTGCTGGTGCACGGCCACCCGCAGACCAGCGCCATCTGGCACCGCGTCGCGCCCCGACTGGCGCAGCAGTTCACCCTGGTGCTGGCAGATCTGCGCGGCTATGGCGACTCCTCGCGCCCGGCCGGCGATCCCGAGCATGTCAACTACAGCAAGCGCACCATGGCCCGCGACCTGCTGCGGCTGATGGCCCGGCTGGGCCATGAGCATTTCAGCGTGCTGGCGCATGACCGGGGCGCGCGCGTGGCGCACCGGCTGGCCATGGACTATCCCGCCAGCGTGCAGCGTCTGGTGCTGCTGGACATTGCGCCCACGCTGGCCATGTACGAGCAGACCGGCGAGGCCTTTGCACGCGCCTACTGGCACTGGTTCTTCCTGATCCAGCCCGCGCCGCTGCCCGAGCGCCTGATCGAGGCCGATCCCGCCGCCTATGTGCGCGAGATCATGGGCCGGCGCAGCGCCGGCCTGGCGCCCTTCGATCCCCGGGCGCTGGCCGAGTACCAGCGCTGCCTGGCGCTGCCGGGCAGCGCGCACGGCATGTGCGAGGACTACCGCGCCTCGGCCGGCATCGACCTGGAGCACGACCGCGAAGACCGCCAGCTCGGGCGCAGGCTGTCCATGCCGCTGCTGGTGCTCTGGGGCGAAGAGGGCGTGGTGCACCGCTGCTTCGATCCGCTGCGCGAGTGGCAACTGGTGGCCGATGATGTGCGCGGCCGGCCGCTGGCCTGCGGGCACTACATCGCCGAAGAGGCGCCCGACGCATTGCTGGACGCGGCCCTGCCATTTCTGCTGCAGGCCGGGTGAGTGCCGTCATTGGAGGCACTCGATACGGCATTCGGGCAAGCCGGCAAAGAGGGGAAAGGTGCATTCACGCCATATCCGTGACGCCATATGCATGACGCCATAGCATTTCCCTCCGAGTTCAATTGGCATGCCAATCATGTGCTGCAATGGTAAGCATTTGAAAAATCCGGTGGCCTGTCTTGCGCGGGCAATGCCTGGGGCGCAGGTCTTGAAAACCGCTGCAGGCAAGGCCTGGCAAGCCCTGGGCAAGGGCCTGCGTCCTTGCGTGCCTGCGACAGGAGGCATGGCTGCGCCAATGCACAGCCCATTGCCGTTCCGTGGTGAAACGCCGAACTGATACAGTCGCGCGGCCCGCCCGAGGGGGAGGGTCTTATTCATCACGGGATATTCACAATGAGCAACAAGAAAACCGCAGTGGCCGCTGCCGTGGCATTGGCCGTCGTGGCCTATGGAGGAACCACCTGGTATACGGGCCAAAGGGCCGAGTCCGGCTACAAGGATGCAGTGGCCGAATTGCGCAAGGTGCTGGGCGAAAAGGTCGTCGTGACCGACGAATACCACAAGGGATTCCTGTCATCCCAGGCCAAGCTGGTGCTGCAGTGGCCTGCGGCGGAAGCTCAGGCCGCCGAGGCAGCTGAAACGGCAAAAACGGCTGACGTGGCAAAAGCAGCCGACACAACTGAAGCGCCCGCCGCCGCAGAACCGGTCGCTGCGTCCAAGCCCGTGCGCCTGGTGGTGGACACCACGGTGCGCCACGGCCCGCTGGCCGGTGGCCGACTGGCGGCAGCGGTTTCCGAGACACGCTTTGCGCTCGATGGCCTGGACGAAAAGAGCACTCAGATGCTGGCCAAGGCCGCAGCCCCCACGCTGACCAGCGTGCACCACTTCACGGGCGGACAGGATGTGCGCCTGCTGCTGCCCGCCGGCGAGCTGGGCGACCAGGAAGTCACCATGCGCTGGCAGGAAATGGTGCTGGACACGGCCCTGGGCGGTGGCAGCGTCAAGGGCACCTGGCGCTGGCCCGAGGTGGCCCTGCTGGGCCTGCCCAGCCGCGACAAGTCCATGGGCGTGGAAGAGGAAGAGGGCGAGGAGGAGGAATCCGACAACGACGAGGCCCTCCCCACCCAGCCGGCCGCAGTGCCCGTGGAGCGCACCAGCATCATGCTCACGGGTCTGGAGAGCAGCTTCGAGAACAAGGTCATCGACGGCCTGTGGGGCCTGGGCCCCGGCAAGGCCAGCGTGCGCATCGCGCGTTTGGGCATGAGCAGCACGCCCGCCGAAGGCGGCGAGGCCAAGACGCTGCTGGACCTCAAGAACGTGGACGGCAGCTCGGTCATCGAGTCCGACAAGACCACGCTGGGCATGACCACCCAGGTCAAGGGCACGGGCCGCATCGGCCCCATCGATTTCGAGTCCGTGGGCTACGAGGAAAAGATCCAGCGCCTGGACATCGAGGCCCTGCGCGGCTTCCAGCGCGTCATGGTCGAGGGCTACCGCAAGGAGGGCCTGGCCAAGGCGCTGGAATCGCTGGAAGAGCAGGGCATGGGCGTGCTGATGCAGAACGCCCCGCGCCTGGTGGCGGCCCTGCCGGCCTACTCCATGAAGCTGCAGGCCACCTACCAGGGCCAGACCGGCCACCTGGAGTACGGCGCCGAAGTGCAAAGCGCGCCCACGCAGGAGCAGGTCGCCCAGGCCGGCTGGATGCCGGCGCTGCTCAAGACCTCGGCACTGCAGGCCAATGCCAGCCTGCCCAAGGCCTGGCTGGAGCCGCTGCTCAAGGCATCGGGCAAGCCCGATGCCTCGGCCGAGGATGTGGAGGGCATGCTGGGCATGGCCCAGGCCACAGGCTATGCCCGCCTGGAAGGCGACAAGCTGGTCAGCGCGCTCAAGATGCAGGCCGGCCAGGTCACGCTCAACGGCAAGCCCATCGCCCTGCCCATGGGCGCGCTGCAGTAAGCGGCCATCCACCCTCCGGGCGCCGCCCCGGAGGGTGTTCTCAGGGATGCCACTGGCTGGCGCGCACCACGGGGGCCTGTGTGCTGGCGCTGCCCGCCAGCGCATAGGACAGCTGGTTGGCCGCCGCCACCACGGTCTGCGCCATGGCTTCCAGCCGGGACTCGGGCAGGCGCGATGCCGGCCCGGAGATGCACACCGACCCCATCAGCCGCCAGTGCATGCCGAACACTGGCGCCGACACCGTGGCCACGCCCTGTTCGCGCTCGCCGATGGACCAGTGCTAGCCGCGCTGGCGGATCTGCTCGTACACCGGCCCCGATTCGCCTGAAAACGCCAGGATCACGCGCCCCGGCGAGCCCTGGTCCAGCGGCAGCCCCTCGCCCATGCGCGCCGATCTGGCGCAACAGGCGCTGGAGCTGCTGGCCCTCTGGCGCGAGTCCGATGCTATTTCGCTGCACTGCCCGCTGACCGAGGAAAGCCGGGCATGGGCGTGGGCGCGGCCCGCAGTGTGCTGGAGATGCTGGGCGTGTGAAGCTTCAATAGGTTGCATCCGGTGTTCATCCGGGTTGGATTTGAGAGACTGGACCACCATCGCGCATGCCGCGAGCAGGCAGGACATCAGCAGCAGGCCCCACTCGCCGAGCGTGGGAATGCCCACGCCATCGGGCGCCAGCAGCATGGGCGCGAACGGGTCTGCTATGTCGCCCGCCGTCGTGTCGTTGTCCCCTTCGCCGTTGTCGGTGACCTGGTAGGTCACGGTATGGTCGCCATTGCTGAGCGCCATGACACTGGGCGTGAACCAGCGTGCCGCCTGGCCAGTGGCTGGCGGGCCAAACTTCTGCAGTGCCAGCCCCGCCAAACTGCGCGGATACGTGATCGCCACCGTGAGCGTTGCGCCCGCGCAGCCCGTGGCGCTGAAGCTGAACACCCCCAGCGGAAAACCCGCATTCCGGGAGCCTTCCGGGGGGACGGTGGCATTGAACTGCACCGAGTCCGGCACCACAGTGCAACCCGCGGGGCCGCCGCTGATGACCACTGCAGCGCTGCCACCAGCACCGCCGTTGCCCGGCAGCGGCACCGCCGGGTCGTTCACCATCTGCGGTGTGACCGGCGGCGATGTGGACGATGGGACGCTGTTGCCCACGCCATTGGTGGCCACGGCAACGAACGTATAGGAAACGCCGGGCGTCAAGCCCGTGAACACGCACGACGTGGCGGGTGGTGTCGCCGTGCAGGATGCGCCGCCAGGTGTGGCAGTCACCGTGTAGCGGGTGATGGTGCTGGCGCCATCACTGGCCGGTGGCGTGAAGCCCACCTCCACCTGGGTGCCGGTGACCGCCACCGTCACCGCTGTTGGCGAATCGGGAACGCGCATCGGGGTGACCGATGCCGAGTCCGTCGACGCAGCGCTGTCGCCTACGCCATTGGTTGCGACCACGGAAAAAGTATGGGGCACAAGGGGAGTCAGCCCCGCAACCACGCACGATGTGGCGGGTGGGGCCGCCGTGCAGAAGGCGCCTCCTGGCGTGGCCGTTACGGTGTAGCGGGTCACCGCGCTGCCGCCATCGTCGGCCGCCGGGGTGAAGCTCACCGTGGCCTGCCGATTGCCGGCCAGTGCGGTCACTGCCGTGGGGGCGCCTGCCACCACGGCCAGCGCAACGACCGGTGCCGATGCCGCCGAAGCGGGGCTGTCACCCACTCCGTTGGTGGCAACGACGGTGAATGCGTAGGGCACGCCAGGCGTCAGCCCCTGCACCACGCACGATGTGGCGGGTGGCGTCGCCGTGCAGAAGGCGCCACCCGCCGTCGCCGTTGCGGTGTAGTGGGTTACCGCGCTGCCACCATCGCTGGCGGGGGTAAAACCCACGGTTGCCTGCCGACCGCCGGCCAGGCCCGTCACCGCGGTGGGCGCGCCCGCCGTCCCTGTCAGGCGCATGACCATGAGCCTGTTCCTGTTGGCGCCGTTTGTGTAGGCAATATAGGGCGAGCCATCGGGCGCCACAGACAGGCGCGCCTCCCTCTGAGGCAAAGCGGTGTCGCCCGCGTCAGCCCAGGCCGTGCCGTTGAAGCGCATCACCCGGAGTTTGTCGCCATTGCCACGATCAATGAAAGCCATGTAGGGCGAGCCATCGGGCGCGAACGACAGCGACATGGCCAATGCGGTATCCGAGGAAAACCCGGGACCTCCCACGTTGGCCCAGGCCGTGCCGTTGAATCGCATCACCGTAGCCCTGTAGCCATTGCCGACATCCGAAAAACCCACATGGGGGGCGCCATCGGGCGCGAACGACAGGCTATGGTCGTACACGCCTGCGGCAGAAACCCCGGACCCGCCGACGGCCTCCCAGGCTGCACCGTCAAAGCGCATCACCACGAGTTTGTTGCCGTTGCCCGCGTCCTTGAAATCCAGGTAGGGCGAACCATCGGGCGCGAACGACAAGGAGGTGGAATCCGACTGGCCCGCAAAGAAACCAGCGGTTCCGACGGTAGCCCAGGCCGTGCCATCAAAGCGCATCACGGTGGTCTTGTTGCCGCTGCCGTTTTCGCGAAACGCCACATAGGGCGTGCCATCAGGTGCTACAGCCAGAGACAGCGCACTCACGGCCACAACAGAAAAACCGGGGCTTCCCACGTTGATCCAGTCTGCTCCGTCAAAGCGCATCACGGTGGTCCTGTTGCCATTGCCGTCGTCGCCAAAAGCCACATAGGGCGTGCCATCGGGCGCGAACGACAAAGACTGGTATACCGCCGAACCCACTGAAACGACAGGACTACCCACGTCGCCCCAGGCCGTGCCATCAAATCGCATCACCCTGGTTTTGTAGCCGAGGCCTGCATCCGCGAACGCCGCATAGGGAGAGCCATCGGGCGCGAACGACAGGGAGTGGTGCAGCGCGCTGTCGGCGGAAAACCCGCTCCCCCCGACCATCTCCCAGGATGCCGCGCCAAACGCGGCCATGGCCGTGGTGCTGAACGCCGCACTGGCGTCGTCCGCGCCATTGGTGGCACAGAGGGTGTAGTCGCTGGCCTGGGCAAGGTTGCGCACGGTGTATCTGGCATCGGTGCCAGCGGCCAGTACCAGCGAGCCCTTGCGGTAGGCCGCTGCACCCGTGCTGTTCTGGCCCGCCAGGGTCTGGGCCGTGCTGCCGCAGCTCTGGCCTGCGGGCAGCAACGTCAGGTAGCCCGTTCCCGCGCTGGTGGAGTTCAGGGTGACGGTGACCATGCCCGCCGAGTGCGTGGTGGACACGACGCTGATGGCGGCTTGGGCACCGCCACCGGCAAAGCCCACGGCGAGCAAGGCAGCACGCAAAAACTGGAGGCACAAGGGTTGCAGGAACATGTTTTTCTTACGTGGGCGCCGAAGGCGCGTCTTGCGGCGGCGGAACCTTGTCCGCTGGTGCCGGGTGGGCGCATAAAAGTGATTCGTGCGAGCGAGATGCAGCAGAACGCAATGCCCGCGCGGTGTTTCACATTCTTGCCAACGGGCGCCTGCAACCTTGACAAGGTGTCTCACTTGCCAGAATTTTTTAGAGATTTGTACAAAAGAGAGGCATTGGACTGCCCCAGCGCAGAGCGCTGACGCCATGGTTGTGGCATGGATGGATTTCCTCTTTCAGGCGGCGTATGCGCCTGCAAGCATTGGATAATCCAGCTCCCATGACGTTCGTCCCTGACCGCTACGCCTACCCCACCGTCTCTGCCGGACCGACCACCCCCTTGCCGGCCATGGTCCGCCAGCACTTCACGGTGGCGCACGAGGCGGTCAACGCGCAGGCCATCGCCTGGAGTGACTACGTAGGGCGAATCCTGGACGCTCCCGTTTCGCGCAGCCAGGTGGAGCATGGGTTTCGGGGTGACCTTGACGCCTGCGTGCTGCCCGACATGATCTACCTCGATAGCCGCACCGACCGGCTGATCCAGGCCCGCACCGGCGCCCGCATCTCGCGGGATTCCATGCGTGACTTTGTATTCCATGTGGCGGTCCACGGCATGCTGGAGACCCATGTGAAACAGGGGCTGCACACCCGCTCCACCCAGTTCGTGCCGGGCATCCTGGCGCTGGACATGGCGCAGCCCATGCGCATGGTGCGGCCCACCGGGACCCGGACACTCGCGTTCTTTCTTCCGCGGGCGATGGTGGAATCCGAGATTGCGGATGCGCAATCCATTCATGGACGTGTGATCGCCTTTTCCTCACTCTCGGCCAGCCCCATCCCCGATCTTCTGTTTGCGCTGTGTCACCAGCTTTCGTCCATGCCCGCAGAAGAAGCCGCCACGAGCATTCGCACCTGCGCCGATTTGATCCTTGGGGCCTTCGGCAAGCAGCACGACCTGAGCCTGCGCACCCGGAATGCCGCACGCCAGGCGATTCAAATCCAGGTGCGCAACCATGTCCAGGCCAATCTGCACAACGCGCGCCTCTCGCCCGAGAGCATCATGGAGCGCTTCACCATCACTCGCCCGACGCTCTACCGGATGTTCGAAGAAGAAGGGGGTCTGGTCACCTACATTCGGAACTGTCGGCTATGGGCCTCGGCAGTCGACTTGGTGCGACAGCCTGATGTGGCCGCTGTCCAGGTGGGTTACAGTTTCGGTTTTGGCAGTGCCTCCGACTTCTCCAGGGCATTCCGGCGGGCCTTTGGCGTTGCACCGCAAGAGTACCGCGCGCACCAGTTCCGCATGGAGTAAAACAGTCTTCCAAACACTTTCGGAGTGGGGCGCCTCCCATAGAGCCTGAGGCTCCGACGCGTCCAATGTCGGCGCTATGGAAACACAAGCACCTCAAGGCCTGGCCGGCATCTCCAGGATCTCGCGGGCCTCGCGCAGCAGGCCTATCCACAGCTCTTCATGCTGTATGCCGGCCTTGAGCACCAGGTGCTGCAGCCGCCGCTCGCGCGTGGGCGGCTTGTCCAGGAAATCGCGCTGCTCCAGGCGCTGGTAGACGTCGAGCTGCGCCTGGTGCAGTGCCAGCAGCCGCTGCACTTCGTCCTGCAGTCCGCAGGGGCCCACCACCGCCTCGGCACGCAGGCGGACCATCCATTCCTCGCGCAGCGGCTTGGGGTCTTCCTGCTCGGCCACCCAGCGCTTGAGCTCCTTGCGGCCCGTGGGCAGGATGCGGTACTGGCGCTTGCGGCCCCGGCCGGATTCGGCGGGCAGTGCCTCGATCCATTGCGCCTCTTCCAGCCGCGCGAGTTCGCGGTAGATCTGCTGGTGCGTGGCGTTCCAGAAATAGCCGATGGAGCGGTCGAAGCGCTCGGCAAGTTCCGAGCCCGAGCAGGGGTGCTCGACCAAGGCGGTGAGAAGGGCGTGTGGCAAGGACATCGGCAACAAAGGGACTGGCGCTGGCCGCCATCTTACGGTCCTGCAGAAAGGGCCGAGCGGGCGGGAATGTCATTTCTGCAATTTTTTGCGCAACCAGTTGCATAAATAAAGGAGGCTGACTACATTCATGCAATCAGTTGCATAAAGAGCGAGACAGGCATGACCCACTATCCCCACCTGAATGCCGAACTTGACCTGGGCTTCACCACGCTCAGAAACCGCGTGCTCATGGGCTCCATGCATGTGGGCCTGGAAGAGGCGCCCAACGGCTTCGAGCGCATGGCCGCCTTCTACGCCGAGCGCGCGCGCGGCGAGGTGGGCTTGATCGTCACGGGCGGCATCGCCCCCAATGAGCGCGGCCGGCCCATGAAGGGCGGCGCCATGATGGTCAACGAACACGAGGCGGACCAGCACCGCATCGTCACGCAGGCCGTCCATGCCGAGGGCGGCAAGATCGCCATGCAGATCCTGCACTTCGGCCGCTATGCCTACCAGCCCGGGCTGGTGGCGCCCAGCGCGCTGCAGGCGCCCATCAACCCCTTCGTGCCGCATGCGCTGACGGGCGACGAGGTGGAGCAGACCATAGAGGACTTCGTGCGCTGCGCAGCCCTGGCCCGCCATGCGGGCTACGACGGCGTGGAGATCATGGGCTCGGAGGGCTATCTGATC
This sequence comes from Delftia sp. UME58, assembly GCF_014170385.1. Taxonomy (NCBI): domain Bacteria; kingdom Pseudomonadati; phylum Pseudomonadota; class Betaproteobacteria; order Burkholderiales; family Comamonadaceae; genus Delftia; species Delftia sp. UME58. The sequence goes on along the minus strand of NZ_LZZV01000014.1, from coordinate 96,869 downwards.
AACGAGTTCATCGCCGCACGCACCAACCACCGCGACGACGAATGGGGCGGCAGCTACGCGGGCCGCATGCGTTTTGCGGTGGAGATCGTGCGGCGCACGCGCCAGCGCGTGGGGCGGGACTTCATCATCATCTACCGCCTGTCCATGCTGGACCTGGTGGAAGGCGGCTCCACGCTGGAGGAAGTGATCGCGCTGGCCCAGGCCATCGAGGCCGCGGGCGCCACGCTGCTGAACACGGGCATAGGCTGGCACGAGGCGCGCATTCCCACCATCGCCACCAAGGTGCCGCGCGCCGCCTATGCCTGGGTCACGCAGCGCGTGATGGGGCAGGTGGGCATCCCGCTGATCACCTCCAACCGCATCAACACGCCCGAAGTGGCCGAGCGCCTGCTGGCCGAGGGCTATGCCGACATGGTCTCCATGGCCCGGCCGCTGCTGGCCGATGGCGACTTCGTGCGCAAGGCACGCCAGGGCCGGGCCGACGAGATCAACACCTGCATTGCCTGCAACCAGGCCTGCCTGGACCATACCTTTGGCGGCAAGATCACCTCCTGCCTGGTCAACCCGCGTGCCTGCCATGAGACCGAGCTGGTGATTGCGCCCGCGCCCGCCGCCAAGCGCATTGCCGTGGTGGGCGCCGGCCCGGCGGGCCTGAGCTTCGCCGTCACCGCTGCGCAGCGCGGCCATGCGGTGACGCTGTTCGATGCGGCCAGCGAGATTGGCGGGCAGTTCAACATTGCCAAGAAGGTGCCCGGCAAGGAGGAGTTCCACGAGACGCTGCGCTACTTCCGCCGCCAGCTGGAGCTGGGCGGCGTGGCGCTGCGGCTGGGCCACCGCGTGGAGGCAGCCCAGCTCATCGAGGGCGGCTATGACGAGATCGTGCTGGCCACGGGCATACGGCCGCGCGTTCCTGACATCGACGGCGTGGACCATCCCAAGGTGCTCGGCTACCTGGACGTGCTACGTGACGAGCGGCCCGTGGGCGAGCGCGTGGCCATCATCGGCGCGGGCGGCATAGGTTTCGATGTGGCCGAGTACCTGACCCATGCCGGCGACAGCGGCGCCGTGGCGCCCCGCAAGTTCTATGCGGAGTGGGGCATAGACACGGACTACGCCCAGGCCGGCGGCCTGGCGCAGCCGCAGGCCGAGCCATCGCCGCGCCGCGTGCACCTGCTGCAGCGCAAGTCCACCAAGGTGGGCGACCAGCTGGGCAAGACCACGGGCTGGATACACCGCACCTCGCTGAAGGCACGCAGTGTGGCCATGGGCTCGGGCGTGGCCTATGAGCGCATCGACGACGCCGGCCTGCACATCACCGTGGACGGCCAGCCGCAGCTGCTGGAGGTGGACAACGTCGTGCTCTGCGCGGGCCAGGAACCGCAGCGCGAGCTGCATGCGGCCCTGAGCGCGGCGGGCTGCAGCGTGCACCTGATCGGCGGCGCCGACGTGGCGGCCGAACTCGACGCCAAGCGCGCCATCCTGCAAGGCACCACGCTGGCGGCCAGCCTTTGAGGGCGCCGCCCGATTCCGTTTTCAACCTCAACCACCAGGAGACATGCATGTCCCAGCCCCCGAAGAACGCCCATCCCGCAGTCGCCCGCTCCCTGGAGCTGTGGCATCGCATGGTTGCCGCCAGCGACCTGGGCGAGCTGCACACCATCGTCCATCCCGATGCAGTGTTCCGCTCGCCCATGGCGAACACGCCCTATGCCTCGGCGCCCGCGCTGATCCTGGCGCTGTCCACCGTGGTCCAGGTGTTCGAGAACTTCACCTACCACCGCCAGATGGCCAGCGATGACGGCCTGGACGTGGTGCTGGAGTTCAGCGCCAGCGTGGGCGGCAAGAACCTCAAGGGCATCGACTTCATCCGTTTCGACGAGCAGGGGCTGATCCGGGAATTCGAGGTCATGGTGCGCCCCATGAGCGGCCTGCAGGCCCTGGGCACGGAGATGGGCAAGCGGCTGGGCGACAGGCTTCCCGCCTTCAAGGCCGTGGCCTGAGGGCAGGGCGCGCCATGAAAAACGCCCCCGGCGATGCGGGGGCGTTTTGCGGTGGACGTCAGCCGCTCAAAGCGTGCCGGCCTTCTGGCGGGCAATGGCGTCGGCCACGCCCTTGCCGTAGGCCGGGTCGGCCTGGGTGCAGTGCGCTATGTGCTTTTGCACGATGTGATCGGACACGCCGGCGATGTTGCGCGCCGTATTCTCGAACAGGCGCTGCTGCGCATCGGGCGTGAGCAGGCGGAACAGGTCGCCGGGCTGGGTGAAGTAGTCGGCATCGTCCTCGCGGTAGTTCCAGCGGTCGGCCGCGCCGTGCAGGGCCAGCGGCGGCTCGGCGAAGGCGGGCTGCTCCTGCCACTCGCCCTTGGTATTGGGCTCGTAGGCAATGGTGCCGCCGTAGTTGCCGTCCACGCGCATGGCGCCGTCGCGGTGGTAGGCGTGGTAGGGGCAGCGCGGCGCGTTCACGGGAATCTGGTGGTGGTTCACGCCCAGGCGGTAGCGCGCGGCATCGCCGTACGAGAACAGGCGCGACTGCAGCATGCGGTCGGGCGAGGGGCCTATGCCCGGCACCAGGTTGGCCGGCGTGAACGAGGCCTGCTCCACATCGGCGTGGTAGTTGCGCGGATTGCGGTTGAGTTCCATCACGCCCACTTCAATCAGCGGGTAGTCCTTCTTGCTCCAGACCTTGGTCAGGTCGAAGGGGTGGAAGCGGTAGGTCTCGGCCTCGTGCTCGGGCATGATCTGCACGCACAGCTTCCAGCGCGGGAACTCGCCGCGCTCTATGGCTTCGAGCAGGTCGCGCTGGCTGCTTTCACGGTCGGAGGCGACCACGGCGGCGGCCTCGGCATCGCCGAAGTTCTCGATGCCCTGCTGGCAGACCCAGTGGAACTTGACCCAGTGGCGCTCGTTGCTGGCGTTGATGAAGCTGTAGGTGTGCGAGCCGAAGCCGTGCATGTGGCGGTAGCCGCGCGGAATGCCCCGGTCGCTCATGACGATGGTGATCTGGTGCAGGGCCTCGGGCAGGCCGGTCCAGAAGTCCCAGTTGTTCTCGGGCGAGCGCAGGTTGGTGTAGGGGTCGCGCTTGACGGCCTTGTTCAGGTCCGGGAACTTGAGCGGGTCGCGGAAGAAGAACACCGGCGTGTTGTTGCCCACCAGGTCCCAGTTGCCTTCCTCTGTGTAGAGCTTGACGGCGAAGCCGCGGATGTCGCGCTCGGCATCGGCCGCGCCGCGCTCGCCGGCCACGGTGGAAAAGCGCGCGAACACTTCGGTCTGCTTGCCGATGTCGGAGAACACCTTGGCGCGGGTGTAGCGCGTGATGTCACCCGTCACGGTGAAGGTGCCGAAGGCGCCCGAGCCCTTGGCGTGCATGCGGCGCTCGGGAATCACTTCGCGGTTGAAGTGGGCCATTTTTTCCAGATGCCACAGGTCCTGCAGCAGCATCGGGCCACGCGGGCCGGCCGTGAGCGAGTCCTGGTTGTTGGCAACCGGGGCGCCTGCGGCGGTGGTGAGCTTGTGGGTCATGGTCTCTCCTTGATCGAGGGGTGGTAGCGGCGCCGGCTTGCATGGAGGCAGCGCGGCGCTTGGAAAATCAATAGCTGTGTGCTATCGAATTGCTTTTATTGTTGTTTCGTTCTATGGATGCGGCAAGGCTTTGGCGATTGGCAAATCTCAACTGCGCCATAGCCAAAAATGCACAGCCGCTGCATGCGCCGATGACGGGCATGCTTTTTGCCATGGCATTGTGTTGCGCGGGCGGATACGGCCCGTGTAGGCCGTCGCCCTGTCAGCCCGAGACCAGCTTGTGGACCAGGTCGGCGGCCGTGGAGGCGCCGTACTTGCGCATCAGCCGCGCGCGGTAGATCTCCACCGTGCGGTGGCTGATGGCCAGGGCGCGGCCGATTTCCTTGGAGGTAAGCCCCTCCAGCAGGCGCGCGGCCACCTCGCGCTCGCGCCCCGTGAGTTCGGCCTTGACGGGGCGGTGGGCGCTGAGGTCCTCGAAGCTCCAGATGCCCGATGCATGCGGGTCGCTGCGGTCCAGCGTGCGGCCCGTGACATGGCACCAGAACGTTTCGCCGTTGGCGCGCTTCATGATGCGGTTGTCCGAGTAGAAACCCCGGGCGTTGAGAATGGGCGCGATGCGCGCGCCCAGCCGCTCGTACTCGTCGGCGCTGGGGTAGAGGATCTGGAAGGTCTGGCCGATCAGCACCTCGCGCGAGGCCTCGAACATCTCGCAGACCTGGCGGTTGCAGTCGATCATGGTGCGATTGCGCGAGATCACGAGGCCGACGGGGGCGGCCTCGAACGCCAGCCGGTAATCTATATCCATGGGCAAATCTTTACGAAAAACTACCTATGCAAGTACGTAGTATCGTAGCGCATCCAATCTGAAGGAGACATGTGTGAAAAAGCTCTACCCCTCCGCGGAGCAGGCGCTCCAGGGCGTCGTGGCCGACGGGCAATTGCTGGCTGTGGGAGGCTTCGGCCTGTGCGGCATTCCCGAGGCCCTGATCGACGCGCTGCGTGACAGCGGCGCCAAGGGCCTGACGGTGATTTCCAACAACGCGGGCGTGGACGGCTTTGGCCTCGGCAAGCTGCTGGAGACGCGCCAGATCAAGAAGATGATCTCCTCGTATGTGGGCGAGAACAAGGAGTTCGAGCGCCAGTACCTGGCCGGCGAGCTGGAGCTGGAATTCACGCCCCAGGGCACGCTGGCCGAGAAGCTGCGCGCAGGCGGCGCCGGCATTCCCGCCTTCTTCACCAAGACCGGCGTGGGCACCATGGTGGCCGAGGGCAAGGAGCTGCGCGAGTTCGACGGCGAGACCTATGTGATGGAGCGCTCGCTCGTGCCCGATGTCTCCCTGGTCAAGGCCCACCGTGCCGACAAGAGCGGCAACCTGCAGTTCCGCCTGACGGCGCGCAACTTCAATCCTGCCGCCGCCACGGCCGGCAAGGTCTGCATCGTGGAAGTGGAGGAGGTGGTCGAGGTCGGCGAGATCGCACCGGACGACATCCACCTGCCCGGCATCTACGTGCACCGCATCGTGCACAACCCGAACCCCGAAAAGCGCATCGAAAAGCGCACCATCACAGAAAAACAAGGAGCCTGACCATGCCGTGGACCCAAGACCAGATGGCCGCCCGCGCGGCCCAAGAACTCGAAGACGGCTTCTACGTCAACCTGGGCATCGGCATTCCCACCCTGGTGGCCAACCACACGGGTGACAAGGAAGTGTGGCTGCAGTCCGAGAACGGCATGCTGGGCATCGGCCCCTTCCCGACCGAGGATGCCGTGGACGCCGACCTGATCAACGCCGGCAAGCAGACCGTGACGACGATTGCCGGCTCGTCCATCTTCGGCAGCGACCAGTCGTTCGCCATGATCCGCGGCGGCAAGATCAACCTGTCCATCCTGGGCGCCATGCAGGTGTCCGAGAAGGGCGACCTGGCCAACTGGATGATTCCCGGCAAGATGGTCAAGGGCATGGGCGGCGCCATGGACCTGGTGGCCGGCGTCAAGCGCGTCATCGTGCTCATGGAACATGTGGCAAAGAAGAAGGACGGCACGACCGACCTCAAAATTCTTCCCGCCTGCACCCTGCCTTTGACCGGCGTGGGCGTGGTGGACCGTATCATCACCGACCTGGGAGTGATGGACGTGACGCCGCAGGGCCTGAAGCTCGTGGAACTGGCCCCCGAAGTGAGCTTCGAGGACATCCAGTCCAAGACCGGCGTGACGCTGATTCGCTGACCCGTGCCCGCAGGGCCGGCGCCTGGCGCCGGCTCTCGTTCGTTAGCTGTCGGAGCCGCCCAGCACGGTGCTGCCCGAAAAACGCTGCCGTGAGCCTGGGTGGACGAATCGCGAGACCGAGGTGAGCGCGTCATTGACCCAGGTCTTGCGTGAGATGACCAGCAATGCCTCGGGCACGGCGACTTCCAGCAACTGCGCCTCGATGTCTTGCGCCAGGCTGGCCTGCATTTCATGCTCGGCCCGGGTCGGCAGGGCAATGGACTGGAGATAGTCTGTGGTGGACTGCTGCGTGTAGTCCTGCTCCAGGTACTGCGGTGCGAACGCAGGCGAGACGTAGCGGTCTTCGAGCTGCATGGGAACATCGTCCGCGCAGTACACCAGCGTGCTGTGAAAGAGCTGCTCGCCCAGTCCTCCGGGCAGGACGGGGATGTCCTGCTCCGAAGCCTTCACGCGCTCGAGCTTGTGCACCCGGATCGTCAGGGCCTGTCCGCGGCGGCGGATCTCGTCAGCAATGTTGTGCAGACGGATGAAGGTCGAGGTGACCCTGGAGGGCGCCACGAATGTCCCCACGCCCGTGATGCGGTTGAGCACGCCAGAATCCGACAGTTCGCGCAGTGCACGGTTGACGGTCAGCCGCGATGCTCCGAGCTTGACGACCAATTCGCTTTCGCTGGGGATTTTTTCCCCTATCCGCAGCCGCCCGCTCGCGATGTCGTCCAGCACGTAGGCCTTGACTTGTTGGTACAGGGGAAGTGGTTGCTGCAAGGGAGTTCCGTTGATGAAGGCTGCGGATGGCCGCGCCTGCGGCGCCGTGGTTGACGGGATTTTATTCTGCCGCGCAGCCGGCCATGGCGCGGCGCAGCCTGTTCAGTGGGCTTGTGTCTTGCCGATGAAGGTTCGGATGCGCTCCTCCTGGTGAGGGGAAAAAAAGATGGATGGCTCGGCGTCGAGCCGGATCCGGCCGGTTTCCATGAATACGATACGGCTGCCGACCTGCCTGGCAAAAGCCAGTTCGTGGGTGACGATGAGCTGGGTCATGCCTGCGCAGGCCAACTCCTTGATCACCTCCAGCACCTCGCCCACGAGTTCCGGGTCGAGCGCGGAGGTCGGTTCGTCCAGCAGTAGCAGCGAGGGCTTCATGGCGAGTGCCCGGGCGATCCCGACGCGCTGCTGCTGCCCGCCGGACAACTGCCGGGGCGTCTTGGCCGCATGCTCGGCCAGCTTGACGCGGGTCAGCAACTGCGCGGCTTCCTGGCGGGCCTGCCGCAGCGGCACGCCCAGCACCCGGTGCGGCCCGATGGCCACGTTGTCGATGGCGCTCAGGTGGGGGAACAGGTTGAAGCGCTGGAACACCATGCCCACGGCCCGCCGCTTGATGGCGAGTTCCTTGGCCGAGGCGGGCTGGCATCCCGGATGCTGTTCCGAATGCACCATGTCCGCGCCGTTGACGAAGATCTCCCCGCTGGTCGGATCTTCGATGCGGTTGATGCAGCGAAGAAGGGTGGATTTGCCGGCGCCGCTGGGGCCCACCAGCATGACGGTCTCCCCCGGTTTGACGGTCAGGTTGATGTCCTGGAGTACGCGGGTGGCACCGTAGCTCTTTTCCAGCTTGCGCACCCGGACCAATTCTCTCTCTGTCATGCGAGCTTCCTTTCAACGTAGGTGGAGAGCTGAGCCAGCAGCGAGATGAGCACCAGATAGAAGAGGGCCAGCAGGGCGTATATCTCGAACGGCGTGAACTTTTCCGCGATGACCACCTGTGCCGAGCGCGTCACCTCGAAGATGGATATCACCGACAGCAGCGAGGATGTCTTGACCAGCGTGATCATTTCGTTCGTCAGCCCCGGGAGCACGCGTTTCCAGGACTGGGGCAGCAGGACGTGGAAAAGGGTCTGGTGCCTCCTCATGCCGATGGACTTGGCGGCTTCGCTCTGGCCCTCGTCGATCGACTGTATGCCCGCGCGCATGATTTCGCTGATGTAGCCTCCGGCGTTGAAGGTCAGCGCGACCACACCACCCCAGAAGGGCGTCATTTCGATGCCGATTCCGGGAAGCGCGAAGTACACCAGGAAGATTTGCACCAGCACCGGCGTGCCGCGCACGAAATACACATAGGCGGTCACCGGCCATGCAAGCCATCTGCTTCCCGATACGCTGAGCAGGCCACAGGCGATGCCCAGCACGGTGCCCGCAATCAGCGCGAGCACGGAGATCTCCAGCGTCACCACGATGCCGCGCAGGAGATAGGGCAGGGCGTAGAGGATGACGGATGTATCAAAGTCGGTCATAGGGGACCTCTGCAACTGTTGCGGTCACGGCAACTGGGCCGGAATGGCATCCGGCACCTGCTGTGCGGCCCCGAACCATTTGATTTGCAACTGCAGCAGCTGTCCGCTGCGCTTGAGGGCCGTGATCTGCTCGTCGATGGCTTTGAGCAATCTGTCATCTCCCTTGCGGAGCGCCATGCCCAGATAGGACTCGATGTCCTGGATTCCATCGATGATCTTGTAGCGGCCCGGCCGCTCCGCGATGACCGACTGGAAGACCGGGAGCGCGCCAGACACGGCGTCGATCCGGCCAAGACCCAGTTCCAGGTAAGTCTCGGCGAAGCCGTCATAGAGCTTGAACGCCGAGTAGCCGGGCTTGCCCGAGTCTTTCAGCCGGGCCTCGAATTGCCGTGCGACCCGGTCGCCCACGCTGCCGAGCTGCGTGGCGACCACCTTGCCTGACAGGTCCTCTGCCCGGTTGATCTTTCCGTCGTTCATGCGTGCCAGAAAGACCACCGATCCGAGGGCGACAGGCTGTGAGAAATTGACCTTCTTGAGCCGGTCTCCGGTGATGGTCATGCCGGAGAGGATGACGTCGAACTTCTTCTCCAGCAGGGCCGGCACAATGCCTGCCCAGGCAGCGTCCACGGTGCGCAGTTTCACTCCGAGGCCCTTGGCGATGAGCTGGGCCATATCCACATCGAAACCGACGGCCTGCCCATCCCTGAAGAATTCAAAGGGCTTGTAGGCGATTTCCATTCCCACGATGAGTTCGCCGCGTTTCTGGATGTCGTCCAGCGTATCGGACATGGCCGCCCGGGAATGGAAAAGGCCCAGAGCCGCGAGGACAAGCGTGCACAAGAGAGTTTTCATTGGAATGCCCTGAAGATGGTTGAGGTCCATGGAGCAGAGGGGGGCTCATTGGCCCGGGTTCGGGCCAAGCGCGTGGGTGTTGTGGCTTTCCGTGACCAGGACGATGGCCGAGATATCGTCCTGCGCATGGCCCGTGGAGGCCAGTTCAGCGAAGTGGCTGCGTGCCAGGTCCGCCACGGGAAGCTGCAGGCCCAGGCCGGCAATCAGGCTGGCGGCATGGTTGAGATCCTTGAGGAAGGTCCGCACATGCCCTCCAGGCACGAAATTCCTCTCGGCCATGCGTTTGCCGTGTATCTGGAGCACCTTGCTGTCGGCGAAGCCCCCGGAAAGCGCTTCGCACACGCGGGCCGGCTCCAGCCCCAGCTGCCGGGCCAGCACCATGATTTCCGAAATGGCGGCGATGGTGGTGGAGGTGATGGTCTGGTTCAGCAGCTTGGTCGTCTGCCCAGCGCCCAGCGGGCCGACATGCGTGAGCCTGCCCATGCACTGCAGCGCGGGCCGCGCAATGGCGAGTGCCGCCTCCCCGCCGCCCGCCATGATGGCCATGGTGCCGGCCTGCGCGCCATCAGGTCCGCCGGAGATCGGTGCATCGATGTAGGCGATGCCCAGGCGCTCCAGCTGGCGGCCAATGTCCACGGCCTGCTCTGGTGCGATGGAGCTCATGTCCACCATGACCTGCCCAGGATGCATCTGGCTGGCCAGGCCCTGGGCGAACAGGACCTCATGGATTGCAGCGCCGTTCTCGATGATGGCGATCACGATCTGCGCGCCTGCCGCCACGGCACCCGGATAGAGCACCACTTCGGCCCCGTGCTCTCTCAGTGCTTCGGCTTTTGCTGCCGTGCGGTTCCACACGCGCACGCTGTGGCCTGCGTCGATCAGCCGCCTGATCATGGGTGCCCCCATAAGACCCGCGCCAATGAATCCAATTTCCATCACATTCCTCCACTAGGGTTGGACAGTTATGTGCATGTCATGAATTGTCATGACAGGTATATATAATAGGCAGAATGAATTGAAACAGGTTTCACGATTGATCGGTAGTTACCCGGTCTATTTGGAAACAGATCTTCCTGCAGGTCGCCATGCTGGATTTCCGTTCTTCCCAAGCGCCTCGGGCGCATGCCTGCCAAGGCGGGCCCATGGCCGGACTGCGCGTCATCGATTTCACCCGAGTGCTCTCGGGCCCTTTCTCAACCGCCTTGCTTGCCGATCTGGGCGCCGAGGTCATCAAGGTGGAGTCCCCGCAGGGAGATGACTACCGCCATGTTGGCCCCTTCATCGAAGGCTCCAGCGTCCTGTTCGCGTTCGCGAACCGGGGCAAGAAAAGTGTGCTCCTGGATCTCAAGGAACCCGCCGGACTCGCCACCGCTCTGCGGCTGGCCGACGGAGCCGATATCGTGGTCGAGAATTTCCGGCCGGGCCCGGCCCGGCGTGGCTGAGCGGCTGGGCATAGGCCACCAGGTGCTGCGCGGGCGCAACGAACGGCTTGTCTATGCCAGTATTTCCGGCTTCGGGCAGGACGGCCCCCGCGCGCAGCGCCCAGCCTACGATCTGGTCGTGCAGGCCCACGGACCTGATGTCGATCAATGGTGCAGCTGACGGGCCTCCCATGATCGTTGGCGAGGCCTTTGGCGATCTGGTGGCAGGCCTTCTATGCATCCTGGGCAATCCTGGCTGCGGTGGTTCAGCGCGGCGCCAGCGGCAAGAGCTGCCATATCGATGTTGCGATGTTCGACACCTTGCTGTCCATGATGCCCACGGCAACCGCCAGCTACCTGGCGAGTGGACTGCCGCCAGCCCGTGTCGGCAATCGCCATCCGTTGTCAGCACCATTCGGTGCCTTGCAGCAGGCGACGACAGCGTGGTGATCGCCGTGCTCGGCAACCGGCAGTTCGAAGCGTTTGCGGACGTGATACAGCGGCCCGACCTGCTGCACGACGGGCGCTTCGCCAGCGATGAGGGCCATTGTCCGCATGAAGCGGATCTGCGTGTCGCCATCGAGGGCTGGAGCCGGCAGCGCAGCGTGGCCCACGTCGTCGAGGAACCGGGTGCAGCAGGTATCGCCTGCGCCGCGATTGGAGCCATGGCGTGGCCTGCAGGCAGAAGCCCAGGCATGCGCAGTCTGCTTGGCTACCTGGGACAAGGCAGGAGGCATGGCCGCCTTCCATGAAAAGCGCACTGGCATCTTCGAGTCGAGAGAGGCGAGCTCTCGCGTGACATTGTTGGCTCCGGGCGCCTGCCCGTGAGCGGCGCGGTGGGACTGTATGCGGCATGCCGCTGCCGGGGCGATAATTGCGGGTTGTTCCGCAATGATGCATGGGCCGGCCACGGTCCCGCGTCACGCGCCGGGCGGCGCGCCGACGGCAGGCGGTGGGAAGGCAGGGGCCGCAGTTCGCTGCGGCGGGTTGGCGCTGCCGCCCGTCGGGCCGCCCTGGCTTTGCCGTCCGGAGTTCATGAATACAGTCAACGGGAGTCTCTATGACGGATGTCGCGGCCGTGCGCAATCCACAGACAGCGCAGGGATGGAAGGACGAGGGCGTGCATTTCCTGCGCGCCGTCACCGACATGGCCGAGCATTGCAACGTGGTCACCGGCGAGCCCATCTTCAACGACAAGGGCGTCAAGCTCGTGGACAAGGGTGCGCGCATCGACGGCAACATGTACGAGCGCCTGGTCAAGCACAAGCTGCGCGACCCCATCGACAAGCACCTGGGCGTGGACAACCGCGTGGACGTGCTGGCCATCGAGGCCCAGTCCATGGTGCAGTGCGAGACCGTGGACCTGATGCGCCGCCTGGTGCAGTCGCTGGGCGGTACGGACCGGCTGCTGGCACCGCTGCGCCTGATGGTGCTGCCGCCGCAGATCGCCTTCAAGCTCACGGTCATGCGCGAGCAGCGGCCCGAGCTGTTCGCCCACAGCCTGCAGATGATGCTGGTGGCCGTCTACCTGGCGCTGCAAAGCGAATGGAGCGAGCGTGAATGCGGCCCCCTGGCCACGGCGGCCCTGCTGCACGACGTGGGCATGCTCTACATGGACCCGGCCTGGACCGACCCCAACTACCGGCTCACGGGCGCCGAGCGCAAGCACCTGGTGGCGCACTCGGTCACGGGCATGCTCATCATGCGGGGCGCGGGCGCGTATTCGCAGGACGTGGAAATGGCCGTGCTCGAGCACCACGAGCGCATGGACGGCACGGGCTATCCGCGTGGCGTGCATGGCGAAGCCATCTCCAAGATGGGCCGTATCCTGTTGCTGGCCGAGGTGGTCTCGGCCTTCTTCGACAAATTCCAGGACCTGCCCGGCCAGCGCCTGTCGCTGATGCTGCGCATGAACCACCGCCGCTATCCGGCCGATCTGGTCGGCATCCTGCTGCCGCTGCTCTACGACGAGATCTCGCCGGGCACGCCGCTGCCGCCGCTGCAGGCCGAGGTCACGCACAGCGTGGCAGCGCTGTCGGCCGCCTTCCAGATGTGGGACACGTTCAGCCAGGCCTTCCCCGAGCGCTGGCAGGCCATGCCCGACCACCAGGCGGCCGTCTACGTCGACTCCAGCATCAGCGGCCTGCAAAAGCAGCTGGCCGAGGCAGGGCTGCATCCCAACCAGCAAACCGACCTGCTGGCCTACCTCAAGGACGATGTGCAGGGCATGAGCGAGCTGGCCCTGCTCAGCCGCGAGGCCCTGTGGCAACTGCAGGCCATCGTCAACGCCTGCCTGCGCCGCTGGCCCGCCATCAATGCCCGCACCCACGCGGTGGACACGGCGGTCGCGCAATGGTGCGAAGCCTGCATGCAGATCGATGCCACCCCCCCGCCGGGCGGCGCAGCGAGAGCGCCAGCGCATTGAGACAGCCGGGCTTGCCCGGCTTTTTTACATCCATGGATCTCTGGGGAAATCAAGAGTGCTGTATATTCATACAGTATTTAAGGTTTCCCCATGTCCATCCACCACGCCCCTCAGCCAACGCAGCCCGCCCCCATGGCGGGCGCGGCGCGTGCGCTGCCCCAGTTGCAGGGCGTGTGGCGTGGCGATGGCTGGCAGCAGGCGCTGCAGCAGCGGGTCCAGCCTTCGGGCCATGCGCTGCTGGATGCGCAATTGCCGGGCGGGGGCTGGCCGCTGGGCGCCATGGTCGAGCTGCTGCAACCCGCCCATGGCCATGCCGAATGGCCGCTGCTGCTGCCGGGCCTGGCGGCCCTGATGCAGCGCAGTGCGGGCCAGGTGGTGCTGGTGGCGCCGCCTTGCAGGCCTTTTGCACCGGGACTGGAAGCGGCGGGCGTGGCGGCGCACCGGCTGTGCTGCGTGGAGGCCGACACCCACCCCGGCGCCCACCCGGCAGGCGATGGGGCAGGGCTGGCCTGGGTCTGTGAGCAGGCACTGCGCTGCCGCGACGTGCTGGCCGTGCTGGCCTGGCTGCCAGCCGGTCTGCCCATGGCCACGCTGCGCCGGCTGCAATGGGCGGCCGCTGCGCAGGGGCGCATTCTGTGGCTGTGGCGCGAGGCCTCGGCCGGCTTGCAGACGGTAGCCTCGCCCGCGCCGCTGCGGCTGCGCGTGGAGACAGAGTTGGGGGAGCCGGGCGAAGGTGGCACGCCAGCCTGCCTGCGCGTGCAGTTGCTCAAGCGCCGAGGGCCTGCGCTGGAGCATCCCTTGAGGCTGCCGCTGCACCACTGGGCCTGGCAGGACGTGCTGCAGGCCCAGGCCCAGCGGCGCACCCGGCAGGCGGACGAGGCGCAGCGCTGGCTTCATGGACACGGGCAACTGCTGCCCGCCGAGACGCCCGCCCTGCAGGCGGCAGCGCACACCCTGGGGTGAGATGCCATGGCACAGCCGAATCAAGCACTGCACTGGATTGCCTGGCCGCTGCATGTCGCGCAGGGCGATGGCCAGGGCAACGGCGACAGTGATGGCGAAGGCAGTGCCTGCGCGCAGCAGGCCTGGTGGGCCCTGCGCTGGACGCCGCGCGTGGCCCTCTGGTGCGGGGCAGGGCAGGCCGTGGCGTTGATGGAGGTGGGCAGCGTGGAGCGCCTGTGGGGCGGTCGCCAGGCCATGCTGCTGGGCCTGCTGCGCGAACAGCAGCCCGAGGGCGGCCAGGCGGGCGGCCCCCGGATGCCGTCCTGGGCCCGGGGCGCCACGGCGTGGCAGGCGCTGGCACGTCTGCGCTGGCGCATGCAGGGCGCGGATTCGCGCCAGCCCTGGCCGTCTGCCGACGCACTGCCCATCTGGACGCTGCCCGCACTGGAGCCGCATGCGCCGGCCCTGGAGCGCATGGGCTGCCGCCGCTGGGGCGAGCTGCGCGCCCTGCCGCGCGCGGGCCTGGCGCGGCGCATCGGGCTGCCGGCCCTGCTGGCGCTGGACCAGGCCTATGGCAGCAGCCCCCATGCGCTGGACTGGCTGGAGCTGCCCGAGCACTTTGCATTGCGCGCCGACCTGGGCTATCCGGCCAGCAACGCCCAGGCCCTGCTGCATGCCGCCCGGCCCCTGCTGCGTGCGCTGCAGGCCTGGCTGCAGGCCCGCCACCAGGGCGTGCTGGGCCTGCAACTGCGCTGGCACCACGATCTGCGGCGCGTGGACGGCACGGAGCTGCCGGCCTGGGAAGCGCTGGACATCCGCACGGCCCGGCCCGCCCAGGCGCTGGAGCACATGGAGCGCCTGCTGCGCGAACGCCTGGCCCGCACGCCCTGGCGCGCGCCTGCGGACATGCTGGAGCTGGTGGCGCTGGACACCGCGCCTTTCGCGGCCGATGCCGGCAGTTGCCTGCCACCGGCCGCGCCCGGCCCGGCGCCGCTGGGCGAGGCGGCAGGCGCGACAGACGCGGCCAGCGGCATGGCCTGGCATGAATGGGTGGAGCGCGTCTCGGCCCGCCGTGGTGCGCAGGGCGTGCGGGTGGCGCAGCTGCAATCGGACCACCGGCCCGAGGCCATGCAGCGCTGGACCCCGGCCTGCGAGGCCTTGCAGACCCCGCAGGCACCGCGGCGGCCCGCGCACGCGCGCAAGGCTGCCAATCCCTGGCAGGACCTGCTTCCGCCCTGGCTGCTCGATCCGCCCCAGCCGCTGCTCCTGCAGGGCAGCCGCCCCTGCTGGCAGGGGCCGCTGCAATTGCTGGCCGGCCCCTATCGGCTGGAGGCCGGCTGGTGGGGAGAGCCGCAGGCCGATGCGGCGCTGGCCGTGCGCGACTATTTCGTGGCGAGCAACGCGGCTGTCGGCCATGTCTGGATCTACCGCGAGCGTGCGCCTGCATCGGAGCGGCTGCCAGGCATGCCGGCCCTGCTGTCGCCCGCCGCCTGGTTTGCGCAAGGCATCTATGGCTGAGCAGGACATCCTGCTGGAGCCGCCGCCTCCGCAGCTGCAGCGGCTGCAGCCCCCACCCCAGGCCACCGGGCCGGTGTCCGGCATGGCATCGGGCCCGGGCCTGCCCGGCTATGCGGAGCTGCACTGCCTGTCGAACTTCAGCTTTCTGCGCGGCGCCTCTTCGCCCGCCCAACTGGTGCAGCGCGCCAAGGCCCTGGGCTACCAGGCGCTGGCCCTGACCGACGAATGCTCGGTGGCCGGCGCCGTGCGGGCCTTCGAGGCCGCGCGCGACTGCGAGATGGCCCTGATCCATGGCAGCGAATTCGCCTGGGGCCCGCTGCGCGTGGTGGCGCTGGCGCGCGATCTGAACGGCTGGGGCAACCTCTGCGAATTCATCAGCGCAGCGCGCGCCCGTGCCGAAAAGGGCCGGTACCTGGTCGATGCGAACAGCCCCTGGCATCTGCTGCGTGAAGGCTGCGAATGCATCGTTGTGCCGCAGCGTGCGCAGCTGTTGCCCGGCGATGTGCCCGCCATGGCCGAGGCCGTGCAGGCCGCCGTGGCGCAGCTGGGGCCGGGCTGCTGGCTGGGCGTGGAGCTGCTGCTGGCGCCCGACGACAGCCTGTGGCTGCAAAGCCTGCAGGACGTGGCAGGGTTGCTGGGCCTGTCCTGCGTGGCCTGCGGCGACGTGCACATGCATGCGCGCTCGCGCAAGCCGTTGCAGGACCTGGTGACGGCGCTGCGCCTGGGCTGCACGGTGGCCGAGTGCGGCTTCGAGCTGCACCCCAATGCCGAGCGGCATCTGCGCTCGCGCTTGCGGCTGGGCGGCATCTATCCGCGCGCCATGCTGGATGCCACCGTGCAGATTGCCGCGCGCTGCGATTTCAAGCTCGATGAGATCCGCTACCACTATCCGCAGGAAACCGTGCTGCCCGGCATGGACGCGCGCCAGACCCTGGCCTGGCATACCTGGCAGGGGGCGGCGGGGCGCTATCCGCAAGGCATTCCCGACGCGGTGAGCGACAAGCTCAAAGAGGAACTGGCGCTGATCGCCGACTGCGGCTACGAGATGTACTTTCTCACCGTGCACGACATCGTGCGCTTTGCGCGCAGCGAAGGAATCCTGTGCCAGGGGCGCGGTTCGGCCGCGAACTCGGTGGTCTGCTTCTGCCTGGGCATCACGGCCGTCGATCCCACCTTGCAGACGCTGTTGATCGCGCGCTTCATCAGCCGCGAGCGCAGCGAGCCACCCGATATCGATGTGGACTTCGAGCACGCGCGGCGCGAGACCGTCATCCAGTACATCTACGAAAAATACGGCCGCGACCGTGCGGCGCTGACGGCCGTGGTCAGCTGCTGGCGCACGCGCGGCGCGCTGCGCGATGCGGGCAAGGCCCTGGGCGTGGATGCGGTGCTGATCGACGCCATGGCCCGGCAGCACCACTGGTTCAGCGATGCCGAGGACCAGGCGGCCGAGCCGGAGCCCGAACCCGATGACCCGGCCCTGGGCTGGGTGCGCTCCAAGCTGCTGCGCCTGGCCCGGTTGCGCGAGCGGCTGGGCGACGACTGCCCGCAACTGTCGCCCCAGCGTGCGCGGCTGTGGCTGGAGCTGGCCCTGCAACTGCGCGACAGCCCGCGCCACCTGAGCCAGCACGTGGGCGGCTTTGTGCTGACCGACGGGCCGCTGACGCGGCTGGTGCCCGTGGAGCCGGCCGCCATGCAGGGCCGCTCGGTCATCCAGTGGGACAAGGACGATCTGGACACCATGAATCTGCTCAAGGTCGATGTGCTGGCCCTGGGCATGCTCACCGTGCTGCGCGGCAGCCTGAAGGCACGCGCTGCGCTGCGCGGGCCGCGCTGGGAGCTGGCCGACATTCCCAAGGAGGACGCCGCCACCTACGACATGATCTGCCGCGCCGACACCGTGGGCACCTTCCAGATCGAAAGCCGGGCGCAGATGAGCATGCTGCCCCGGCTGCGGCCGCGCGTGTTCTACGACCTGGTGGTCGAGGTCGCCATCGTGAGGCCCGGCCCCATACAGGGCGGCATGGTGCATCCCTATCTGCAGGCGCGCGAGCGTCGGCGGCAGGGTGATGCGCTGGTCCTGGAAAAGCCTGCGCTCGAGGATGCGCTGAAACGCACGCTGGGCGTGCCCATCTTCCAGGAGCAGGTCATGCAGATCGCCATGATCGCGGCGGGCTTCTCGGCGGGCGAGGCTGACGAACTGCGTCGCTCCATGGCGGCCTGGCGGCGCAAGGGCGGCGTGCACCGCTTCGAGCGCCAGTTGATCGACGGCATGCTGGCCAACGGCTACAGCGCCGAATTTGCCCAGGCCATCTTCCGCCAGATGCTGGGCTTCGGCGAATACGGCTTTCCCGAAAGCCATGCCTACAGCTTTGCCATGCTGGCCTATGCCAGCGCCTGGCTCAAGCGCCATGAGCCGGCCTGTTTCCTGATGGCCTTGCTCAATGCCCAGCCCATGGGCTTCTACACCCCCTCGCAGCTGATCCAGGACGCGCGCCGCCATGGCGTGCGCGTGCTGCCCGTCGATGTGCGCCACAGCGACTGGGACTGCACGCTGGAGGCGCCGCACGAGCGCATTGCCGGCGTCGAGCTGCCGCAGCCGGCCGTGCGCCTGGGTCTGTGCATGGTGGCGCAGTTGCCAAAGACTTCGGGCGAGCGCGTGGCGCAGGTCCGCGCGCAGGCGCCGTTCAGGAGCACCGAGGACCTGGCCCTGCGCGCCCGGCTGCAGCGCGCCGAGCTGCAGGCCCTGGCCGCGGCCGATGCGCTGCAGGGCCTGTCCGGCCACCGCCGCCAGCAGATGTGGGATGCGGCGGCCCTGCAGGTGCAGCCGCCGCTGTTCGCGGGCGTGCCTGTGCATGAGGCGCCCGTGCAGCTGGCTGCCGCGCCCGAGGGCGAGGAAATCCTGTTCGACTACGCGGCCACGGGCCTGAGCCTGCGCCGCCACCCGCTGGCCCTGCTGCGTGACCGCCTGCGCCGCCACGGGCTGCGCACGGCGCTGGAGCTGCGCGACACGCTGCCGGGCATGCGCGTGCGGGCCTGCGGCATCGTCACCGTGCGCCAGCGCCCGCCCACGGCCAAGGGCACCCTCTTCATCACGCTGGAGGACGAGACGGGCACGGTCAACCTGGTGGTCTGGCCCGATACCGTCACGCGCTGGGGCGAGCCCTTGCTGGGCGCGCGGCTGCTGGCGGTGGAGGGCATCTGGCAAAGCAGCTCGGATTGGGGCGGCGGCAAGGACTGCGGCGAGCCAGCGCCTGCAGAGCAGGCCGGCCAGGAGGTGCCCGCCGTGCGCCATCTCATCGTGCACCGCGCCCGCGACATGAGCCGCTGGCTGGGCCGCCTGGGCGGCACCGGCGTGGCGAGCCGCAATTTCCACTGAGGGCTGTTGCCGTTGCTGCCGCTGCAGGCTCAGGCCATGCGGTCGTCCGCGCGGATGTCGGGCATCTGGTCGATACGTTTGCCGAACCAGCCGATGCGCTCGGTCTGGCGCACATCCAGCCTGGGCACGTAGGGCTTGATGTCGAGCACGGGCGTGCCGTCCAGCATGTCGTTGCCCAGGAAATGCAGCACCCGCCCTTCGCGCCGCACCAGGCGCACGATGGACAGGCCCAGCCGGTTGGGCCGCGCCGGGGCTCGCGTGGCGAACACGCCGTGGCTGCTGTCGTCCATGAAGGGCACGACTTCCAGCTTTTCCACGGCCTGGTGCAGGTGGGTGATGAGGATCAGGTAGTCAAAGCCTTCGATGTCGCGCAGCCCGGCCTCGAATTCGGGATGCAGTTCCACGCTGCCGGCCTCGTCGGCCGCACCTGCCGTCTGTATGGGCATGCCCACCGGGTCGGTGAAGCGGCTGCGCACATGGCCGATGGAGCGGCAGGCGATGGCCTGCGCCGTGGAGCCGGCCGCGCTCATGCGCTCGTTCCCTGGGGGTTGAGCAGGCGTGTCAGCGCGGCGATATCGGCCGCCGCCGCCATGCGCGCCGTGGTCTCTATGGAGCGGTAGTGCCTGACGATGGCTTCGCCGGTAGCCGTGAGCGAGGCGCCGCCGCCGTGGGCCCCGCCAGCGCTGGTGTTGACGGCCGGTGTCTGCAGCGCGCGGTTCATCTCGTCGACCAGCACCCAGGCGCGCCGGTAGGACATGCCCAGCGATCGCGCTGCAGCCGAGATGGAGCCCGCCTCGGCAATGGCTTCGAGCAACTGCACCTTGCCGGGGCCGATGGCAATGGTGCTTTCGTTGTATACGCGCAGGCGGAACTGGACTTTGGAGGACATGGGGAAAGGACTTGGCACAGGAGAAAAGCGAACGTCAAGGTTAAGCGAAATCAACGGCTTGCGCCGTCGCAGGGGCTAAGGGGAAATACGCAATGCATGGATCGCTACAGCGAATGGTGCTCTGGCAGGGCGTTCCTGCACACGGGCTGTCGGGACCTGAGCGCTGCCGCTGCCGCTGCTGCTGCCACGGCGCCTGCTGCCTGCGCATCGTCTGCGAGGGCATCGACGAGGCCCTTGACCTGCCGGCGCCGCGCCTCGATGCCTGTGTGCCGCGGCGCTATTTCGTCACATTGCCACCGGGTTTGCTAGCCTTTTTGCGCCAATGCAGCGCGGCGCGTGCCGCATCAGGGCCCCGCGTCTACTCTACTTCTTGCTGCTTTCCGCCAGCAGGCGCTGGCATTGCGCATCTTCCTCGGCGGCCGGCACCGTGAGCGGTACCAGCGCCAGGGCCGCCGGCGCCACCACGGCGGCGGCCACGGCCGCGCCCGCGCGCAGCAGCAGCGGGCCGGGCTCCACGCCCACCTTGGGCTGGGCGAAACTGCCGCGCACGTACAGCGGCGTGCGCAGCGAGAAGAACTTCCACTTCAGCGACTCGGGGACGATGCGCAGGTCCATGGTCTCCTGCGCCAGGCTGATCTGTCCCGTGGCCTCGATGATGGCCTCGGGCGTGGCCAGCTTGACGTTGCGGGTGCGCGCAATGCCCTGCTTCACGGTCAGGTCGGCAACGGCGCAGTTGAGCTGCACTTCCTTGTCGGCGCCGAACAGCTTGGTGACGATGACGCTGCCCAGGTTCAGCGCGGCCAGGTCCAGCAACTGCTTGCTGAAGCGGCCATCGCGCACATACAGGCGGATGTCGCCCGAACTGGTGCCCAGCCACTCGGCGATGGACTGGCCCCGGCCTTCCAGCCCCAGGGCGCCGTCCATGCTGCCCAGGCTTTTCTTCATGAGTTCGATCTCCGGGAACAGGGCCGACAGCTGCAGCCCCTCGACCTTGCCCTTGAGGCTGGCCTTGTTCGGCTTGGCGCCGCTGTCCACCACCGCCTCCAGGTCCAGCTTGCCCTTGGCCATGCCAAAGCGCAGCGGCGACAGGCGCAGCACGCCGTTGTCCATGAGTGCATGGACACTGAAGTCCTCGATGGGCAGGGCCTGGGGCCGTTCTATGCGATCGCTCTTGAAGCGCACGTCCATGTCCATGGCTTTCCACTTGCTGGTGTCAAACCGCTGGGTGGGCAGGGCCTTGCCGCTGGCGACCTGCTTGCTTTTTTGGCCCTGCTTGGTGGAAGGTGCTCCCACCACCGGTCCCAGATCGGCCAGGCGCAGCTTGCGCGAGGCCAGGTCGCCGCTGAGCTTGGGCCGCGGCTTGCCCGATGCGTAGTGCAGCGTGCCGCGCAGATCGCTCTGGCCGACGCGGCCTTCGAAGTTTTCGTAGTCCCACTCGGCGCGGCCGGGCTGCAGGCTGCCGACCAGATGGCCCCTGGTATCGAAGGGTGGGGTGCGCGGCAGCAGCAGGCCGGTGAGCGGAAACAGGTCCGCCATGCTGGTGCCGCGCAGGCGCACCTGCAGGTCCATGCCCTTGAGGGCGCGGGGATTGTCGAGAATGCCCTCGGCCCGGGCGCGCAGGCTGCCCGCGTGGGCCCACAGTTTCACGGGAAAGCGTGCCTGCTCGCTTTGCAGGTCCAGCACGGGTCCTATGAGACCCTGGGCCTCGACCGTGGCCTTGGCGATGCGGCCGGTCAGGCCGACGCGCATGCCATAGGGAAAGTCTGGGCTGAGCGGCTGAACAAGGCTGTCCAGGCGTGCGCGCACCGCCATCTGGCGCAGGCCATCGCTCCAGCCCACCAGGCCGCCGCGCAGGCTCAATTGCGCCACCTGGAAGCGCCAGCGAGGACCCGTGGACTCGGGGCGCTTGAAGGTCCAGTTGTTGCTGCCGTCCTTGCGCCGTGCGAAGACCAGGTCAGGCCCTTCGAGCTGCAGATGGTCCAGCAGCACGTGCCGGCCCAGCAGTGGCCATAGCCGCAGGCTGGCCGTGGCGCGCGCGGCCGTGGCCATGGTGGCGGCGTCGCGCGGAGGTGGGGCCATTTTCTCGTCGGCAAGGACGATGCTGTCGCTGTCGATCCTGGGCGCGGAAGGGCTGGCCTGCGAGTCCTTGTCCCTTTCCTTGCCTTCGTCCTTGTCCTTCGCCTTCCCCTTGGGCTGTTCCTTGGCTTTCTCCTCGGGCAGGCGGCCCTTGTTCAACTGGTCGGGCGGCGCAGGCAGGGCGGGCAACTCGGCACTGCCCTTGGCCGGCTCCTGCTCCACCTGCCAGCCTTCGGGCTGGCCCAGGGTCAGCTGCTCGGCTTGGACGGTGACGCCAGGAATCCAGTGACGCCAGCCCTGGTCCAGCGGCTGGGGCCAGTTCCATTGAAGCCGCAGGTCGCCTTCAATCGCGAAATGCCGGCCGGTGCTTTCACTGACCCGCTGGTTGACCCAGGGCTTGGCGCGGTTCCAGTCGTAGGTGGCAATCAGGACCACGACCAGCGCCAGCAGCAGCACCAGGGCCGAGGCCATCCACACGAGGATGCGCAGCCAGCGGCGGCGCGGCGGGTGCGATGGTGGCCTGGATGCTGGCGTTTGGGGGCTGTCGGTCGCTGTGTCGGTCATGGCGCAGGGGGCCGCGAAATGGAGTTCGGTCCATCCTAGCGCCGCAAAACCGCTTGCCAAGGTCCGGGACGCGCTGGCGGGCAGCCGGCAGGCCCGCATACAGGAGATTGGCCTACAGCGCGGGAAGGGCCGTCATCACGGCGTCTCCTGGCCCTGTCGCAGGCGGGTGGATGACAGCGCTGCCACCACCAGCAGGCCCGCCATGATGAACAGGCCGTTGCGCGTGCTGCCCGTGGCCTGTTCGATCATCCCCATCACCGTGGGACCTATGAAGCCGCCCACCAGGCCGCAGGTATTGACCAGGGCTATGCCGCCCGCCAGCCCCGCGCCCGCCAGCCGCGAGGCGGGAAACAGGAAGACCACGGACTGCACCACGAAGAACATCAGCGCCGTCAGGCTGAAACCCAGCAGCCCCAGCGCTGGCGAGGCCTTGCCCGCCAGCGCCGCCAGCAGCAGGCCGGCGGCCATGGTGGCCAGGCCCGCCAGCAGCATGCGCCGGCAGCGCTGCGGGTGGGTGGCAAAGCGAGGAAGCCAGGCCGCGCCGATGGCCGCTGCAATCCAGGGCACGGAATTGAGCATGCCGATCTGCAGCGGCGAGAGCTGTCCGTAGGTGCCGATGATGCCGGGCAGGAAGAAGATCACCGTGTAGATGCTGATCTGGTGGCAGAAGTAGACGAGGATGGCCAGCCAGATCTGCCCGTCGCGCAGGCAGTCCCTGAGCGAATGGCCCACCTGGCCGGTGCCGGCCTGCTGGTCCTGCTCGGCCTGCAGGCGTTGCAGTACCTCGCGCGATTCGGCGGCCGTCAGCCAGGGCGCGCTGGCCGGGCCGTCGGGCAGCTTCTTCCAGACCACCCAGGCCAGGGCCACGGCGGGCAGGCCCTCGATCACGAACATCCACTGCCAGCCGTGCCAGCCCAGCATGCCGTCCATCTGCAGCAGCGCGCCGCCCACGGGGCCGCTGAGGATGTTGGCAATGCACACGCCCAGCAGGAAGTAGCCGATGGCGCGGGCCCGTTCCTCGCGGCCGAACCAATAGGTCAGGTAGAGCATCACGCCGGGGAACAGGCCCGCCTCGGCCGCGCCCAGCAGCACGCGCATCACGTAGAACGAGGTCTCTCCGGTGATGAAGGCCATGCCGGCCGACAGCAGGCCCCAGGTCACCATGATCCGCGTGATCCAGAACCGCGCCCCCACCCTGTGCATGACCAGATTGCTGGGCACTTCCAGCAGCGCATAGCTCAGGAAGAACAGTCCGGCGCCCAGGCCGTAGGCGGCCGCCGAGATGCCCAGGTCCACCTCGATGTGCGACTTGGCCAGCGCGATGTTGGTGCGGTCTATGAAGCTGATCACATAGGACAGCACCAGCAGCGGCATCAGCCTGCGGAAGATGCGGGCGTTGAGCAGCGCCTGCCTGTCGCCGGTGGCAGGCTGCAGCCGTGCGGGCGGCGCGTGAACAGGGGAGGGCGATGGGTGATGGACCATGGCAAATCCTTGGCAAGATGGATGGAGGAAAGCGGAGTCAGGCGGTGGCGGTGGCGGTGGAGGCACCATTGCCGCGCGTGCCCAGCTGCAGGGCCACGCCGCCCAGCGCGCAGCCGGCCATGACCAGGAAGCACAGGGCATAGCCGCCGGGGCTGGTCCAGCCGCCGCCCAGGGCGATCAGGCTGCCCATCAGCACGGGCGCGATGCCGCCGCCCACGAACATGGCGGTGGTGATGATTCCGTTGGCCGTGGAGGTGGCCGAGGGCTGGGCGCAGTCCGAGGCCACCGCGTAGTAGATGGGCCAGACCGCATTGGCGACCAGGCCGAACAGCAGCTGCATCACCACGACCAGGGCCATGGTGTCGGCGAAGTAGAAGGCGCCCACGCTGGCGGCCATCCACAGGCCGCAGATCACCAGGGTGACGCGGCGCCCGATCACGTCCGACAGAGCCGGCCAGACCAGCTGCCCCAGGATGCCGGTGAGCGTGAACACCACGCTCATGCCTGCCGATTCGGCCAGCGACAGGCCCATGATGTTGTAGAGATAGGCGGGCAACACCACGTTGATGCCCATGTAGACCACCTGCGTGAGCAGGGTGTTGCCAGCCGTCAGGGCGATGCTGCGATCGGCCAGCGTGTTGCGCAGGGTGCGCCAGGCCTGGCCTTTTTCCACCTGCGCCGCCACGCTGGCCTGCGGCGGGGTCATGCCCCGGGCGGCGATGTCGGCATACAGCAGTTCCATCTTCTGCGGCGTGGAACAGCGCGCCCAGAACCACATCAGCGGGATGGCGACGACCAGCGCGACGAAGAACACATAGCGCCAGTTCTCCTCGCCGAAGGCGTACAGCACAAAGCCGGCAACCAGGCCGCTGAGCATGGCGCCCACCGGATAGCCCGTGTGGTGGGCGCCCAGCGCGAAGCCGCGCCGCTCCACCGGCCACCACTCGGCGGTGTTGCTCACGCCCACGGGCTCGCCCCAGCCGGCGCCCAGGTTGACGCCGACGCGCAGCGCCACGAAGCCCGCCAGGCTGCCGCTCAGCGCCTTGAAGCCCGAGGCGAACGACAGCGCCGTGTAGCCCAGCACCAGCGGCACCTGAAAGCGTGCGCGCTTCCAGCCCGCGCCATAGCGGTCGCTCCAGATCGCCCCGGGGATGTCCAGCACGGCCAGGGCCAGCATCACGATGGTGGCCACCGTGCCCCATTCGTCGGCCGACAGGCCGAAGTGCCGGGAGATGGTCGGCCCCAGCCGCAGCACGATCTCGCGGTCGTAGGCATTCAGTACCCAGATCAGCCAGCAGACCAGCAGGGATACCCATGAATAGCGGTGGATCTGGCGCAGCGAAGCGCGCGGGGCCTGGGCCATGACAGTCTCCCGGGCACCAGCGGTGGGTGCCGTTTCATTGTTGTGTGGATGAAGGTGCCGCTTCGCGGGGCGGGCGGCGTTGCGGTGCGAAGGCTCCGGGCCTGCGTGCCCGGTTGCGGGTTCAGGCGCCGAAGCGCTGCTCGGGCAGGCCACGCACGCCCAGCCCCTTGACGGAGAACAGCGCGCCACGGGACTGGCCGTCGCCCGGGAAGCGCGGCAACGGCGGCTTGCCCATGGAGGTGACGTACAGCGTGTCGAGCCCGGGTCCGCCGAACATCACGCTTGTCACCTTGCGCACCGGCATCTCTATCACCCGGTCCACTCGGCCGTCCGGCGTGTAGCGCACCAGCTGGCCCGCGTACACCAGGGCCTGCCACAGGCAGCCTTCGGCATCGACCGTGGCCCCGTCGGCCGCGCCGCCACCGCTGGTGTCGACCGGGGCAAAGGTCCGGCGGCCGCTGGCATGGCCCGTGGCCGTGTCGTAGTCGTAGGCCCGGATCTCGCCGCTCCACGTGTCCGAGAAATAGAGCGTCGTGCCATCCGGGCTCCAGCACGGGCCGTTCGAGCAGATGATGCCCTCGTCCAGCACATGCAGGCTCAGGTCCGTGTCCAGCCGGTACAGCCGCGCCGAAGGCTGCTCCTCCAGGGTGTCCATGGAGCCGAAGACGAAGCGGCCCTGCCGGTCCACCTTGCCGTCGTTGAGCCGGTTGCCGGGAAGGTGGGACTCGGGGGCGACGACCAGCTCCAGCTCGCCGCTTTCCAGGTCCAGCGTGTGCACGCCGCCGTGCAGCGCCACCAGGGCCGAGCGGCCATCGCGGCGCAGTGCCATGGAGCCAATCTTCTGGCCGACTTCCCAGGCGCGCAGTTCGCGCCCGTCGGCCGTGCAGCGGAAGATGCGGCCGTCGAAGCTGTCTATCCAGTACAGGCGCTGCTGCCCGACGTCCCACAGCGGGCCTTCGCCCAGCGTGGTCTTGAGGTCGGCGACGATATCGATCTGCATGGGGGTCTCCTGTTCGGTGGCATGGGGGCTGGCCCGGGAAGGCGATTCAGAAGGCGACGTTGGCCGCACCCTTGAGGCCCAGCATGCTGCGCGCCTCGGCAGGCGTGGCGACGTCTACATTCAGGGCCTCGAGCACGGTGCGGATGCGGCGCACCTGCTCGGCGCTGGAGGTGGCCAGCTGCCCCGGGCCTATCCACAGCGAATCTTCCAGCCCCACGCGCACATGCGAGCCCATGGCCGCGCCCATGGTGGCCAGCGGCAGCTGGTTGCGCCCGGCGCCCAGGATGGACCACTGGTAGTTGCTGCCCAGCAGGCGGTCGGCCGTGCGCCGCATGTGCATCAGGTCCTCGGGGTGGCCGCCGATGCCGCCCAGGATGCCGAACACCGACTGCACGAACACGGGCCCCTGCACCAGACCCCGGTCCACGAAATGCGCCAGGTTGTGCAGGTGGCTGATGTCGTAGCACTCGAACTCGAAGCGCGTGCCCTGGGCCTGGCCCAGTCGCAATATCCCTTCGATATCGGCAAAGGTGTTCTTGAAGACCAGGTTGCGGCTGTTTTCCAGGTGCTCGCGTTCCCAGGCGTGTTCCAGGTCCTTGAAACGCTCCAGCATGGGGAACAGGCCGAAGTTCATCGAGCCCATGTTCAGCGAGGCCAGCTCGGGCTGGAACTCGGTCACGGGCCGCATGCGCTCTGGCACCGTCATGTGCGGGCTGCCGCCCGTGGTGATGTTGACGATGGCATCGCACTCGGCACGGATCGCCTTGAGAAAGGGGCGGAACAACTCAGGGTCCTGCGAAGGGCGCCCGTCGCGCGGATCGCGGGCATGCAGGTGCACGATGGCGGCGCCGGCCTCGGCGGCATCGATGGCGGCGCGCGCAATCTGCTCGGCCGTCACCGGCAGGTGGGGCGACATGCTGGGCGTGTGGATGGCGCCCGTGGGCGCGCAGGTGATGATGGCTTTGGTGCGGGTGGCCATGGAAGGTCCTTGCAAACGGTGAAAAGGCGAGAGGAGGGGAGGACGAGAGGGCGCTCAGCTCAGCGCCTGGGTCAGGCCATCGACGGCCAGCTCCTGGCCCGTGACGTGGCCGGCCAGCGGGCTGGCGGCAAACACGGCCATGTTGGCAATGTCGCGCGCCGTGGCCATGCGGCCCAGCGCGGCCTGGTGCGTGTAGCTGCGCATGACGTCCTCCAGCGGCAGGCCGCGCGCCTGCGCCTTGGCGGCAATCACATCGCGGATGCGCGGGCCGTCCACGGCGCCCGGCAGGATGGCGTTCACGCGGATGCCGTCGGCGCCAAGCTCCAGCGCCAGCGACTTGGTCAGGCCGATCACGGCCCACTTGGACGCCGAATAGGCCGAGCGGCCCGGCATGCCCAGGTGGCCTGCCGCCGAAGACAGGTTGACGATGGCTGCCTGCCGGCCCTCGCGTGCCGATTGCCGAAGCCGGGGCACGGCCAGCCGTGTGCACAGGAAGGCGCCGGTGATGTTCACATCCAGCGTGCGTTGCCAGTCGGCCAGCTCCAGCGTCTCCACCGCGCCCGTGGGGCCGGCCACCCCGGCGTTGTTGACGAGGATGTCCAGGCCGCCCAACTCGTTGTCCACGGCCTTGAACAGGGCCTGCACCTGCAAGGCATCCGACACATCGGCAAGACGGCCGCTGGCGCCGGGCAGGGCGGCAGCCAGCGCATCCAGGCTGGCCTGGGCCACGTCACAGACCATGACGCGCGCGCCGGCCTGGGCAAAGGCGCGGCTGATTTCCAGACCGATTCCGGCGGCGCCCGCCGTCACCAGGACGCGCTGGCCGGCCAGAAGATCGTTTTTCCACATGCGGGGACTCCTTGGGAACTCAAACAAAGGTGAAAGGGATTCGGGTTGGCTTTGGATTTTGTATCTGTGATCACAGATCAAATATGGTGAATACCCTATGTGACATGACAGCGGTGTCGCCGCGCTACCATCGCCGCCATGGCCATCAAAGAACTAGTCACCCCACTCAAACGCCAGACCCTCAGCAGCGATGTCTATGCACAGCTCAGGGAACTGCTGATCACCGGCCAGATGATTCCGGGCGAGCAGATCTCGCTGCGCACCACGGCCAGCGCGCTGGGCGTCAGCGTCATGCCCGTGCGCGAAGCCGTGCACCGGCTGGTGGCCGAGCAGGCGCTGGAACTCACGCCCAACCGCGCGTTGCGCGTGCCCTTGATGACGGAAAGCGCCTTCCGCGAAATCACCCGCATCCGCGTCAACCTCGAAGGCCTGGCCACCGAGCAGGCCGCGCTGCAGCTGCCGGCCGAAGGGCTGCAGCGCATTGCCGTCCTGCAGGACCGCTTTGCGGCCGAGATGGCCGGTGCCTCGCCCGATGGCGCACGGCTCATCGCCTTCAACAAGGATTTCCACTTCGCCGTCTACGGCGCGGCCGGCATGCCCATGCTGCTGCAGATGATCGAGGCGCTATGGCTGCGCATAGGCCCCATCCTCAACCACGACATGCGCTCGGGCTCGCGCCGCGTGAGCGAGCAGGTGGCGGTCGGCCACCACGCGCGCCTGGTCGAGGCCCTGCGCCGGCGCGACGCGCCTGCCGCGAAGGAGGCGCTGCGCGGCGACATCGAAAGCGCGGCCGACTACATCGTTTCGGCGGGCGTGCTGGTGACGGCGGACAGCGGGTTGAACGGCGTGAGTGGACTGGGAGGGCCAGCCTCGCCAGGTGAAGAAGCCCGGTGAGACGCAGAGGAATGAGGTAAGGAAGTAAGATTTCCGTGTTTTCTCTCATTTGCAGGAGCCGGCCATGCTTGCCAAATTGACGTCGAAGAACCAGATCACCCTGCCCAAGGCCGTGGTGTCCGAGGTGGAGGCCACAGAGTATTTCGAGGTGGCCGTGGAAAACGGCCGCATCGTGCTCACGCCCGTGCACGTGCAGCGTGTCCAGCGCGCACAGGCCGTCCGCGACAAGCTGCAGCAGATGGGCATCACCGACGAGGATGTGCAGGAGGCGACCTCCTGGGCGCGCAAATGATGCGTGTCGTCCTGGACACCAACGTCGTGCTCTCGGCATTGCTGTTCACGTCCGGCCGTCTTGCGTGGATACGCCGGGCCTGGCAGCACCAGCAGTTGCAGCCCCTGGTCTGTAGGGAAACGGCCAGCGAATTGCTGCGTGTGCTCGCCTATCCGAAGTTCAAGCTGTCAACGGCCGAGCAACAGGCCTTGCTGGAGGATTTCCTGCCCTGGGCCGATGTCGTCACGCTGCCGCAGCCCTGGCCTGCATTGCCGCTGTGCCGGGACGACAAGGACCAGGTGTTCCTGGTGCTGGCGCATGTGGGCCGGGCCCAGGCGCTCATCACCTGCGACGGCGACCTTCTTGCGCTGCGTGACAGCTTTCCCGGCCTGATCGTGACGCCCGATGAGTGGGCAGCGCTGCACAAGCGCTGAGGGCGGGAATCCATGCACAACGCCCACGACCCCAAGGTTCTTCCCATACGCGACGGCGTCAGCCCCAGCTGCGTGGTGCTGCCCAGCCAGGGCGGCGGGTTGCTGATCGATTTTCTGGCCGAGCGCCTGCCGGCCGTGGCGCGCGAAGACTGGCTGCGGCGCCTGGCGCTGCGCGAGGTGGTGGACGAGCATGGCCGCGCCGCCGATGCAGGCACGGCCTTTGCGCCGGGCCTGCGTTACTACTACTACCGCGAACTGCAGGCCGAGCCGCCCATTCCCTTCGAGGCCGAGGTCATCCACCGCGACGCGCATCTGCTGGTGGCCGACAAGCCGCATTTCCTGCCCGTGGTGCCGGCCGGCAGGTACCTGCAGCAGACGCTGCTGGTGCGGCTCAAGCGCGAGTTCGACCTGCCCGAGCTGTCGCCCATCCACCGCATCGACCGCGACACGGCGGGTCTGGTGGTGTTTTCGGTGCAGCGCGCCACGCGCGGCATCTACCAGGCGCTGTTCCGCGACCGCGCCATCCACAAGACCTACGAGGCCGTGGCGCCCTGGCGCGAGGACGTGGCTTTTCCGCGCACGCATGAAAGCCGCATGGAGGAAAGCGGGCACTTCTTTCGCATGCACGAGGTGGACGGCACGCCCAACACCCGCACCCACATGCAGGTGCTGGAGCAGCACGGCCGCTGGGCGCGCTACCGGCTGGAGCCCGAAAGCGGCAAGCGCCACCAACTGCGCGTGCACATGGCCGCCCTGGGCCTGCCGCTGTGGGGCGACGGCTTCTATCCCGAAGTGCATGACATGCCCGAGGGCGACTACTCGCGCCCGCTGCAGCTGCTGGCGCGCAGCCTGGCCTTCACCGATCCTCTGGACGGCCAGTCGCGGCGCTTTGACAGCCGCCGCCAGCTGCTGCCGCTGGCCGACCTGTAGAGGCTTTTCCACTGCCGGAAACCGTTGGTTTTTTGCCCATGGCCTTGCCATGGGATAGGCCTGTTGTGGACATCTAACGGACAACTTTGTCCGATAATTGCCCGCATGACTTCCAAAAGACCCAGTGCCGATATCCGCCGCGCCCAGTTGCTGGACGCGGCCGATGCCGTGTTTTCCGAGCACGGCGTGACCGCGCCGCTGGACCTGGTGGTCGAGCGCGCCGAAGTCGGCCGCGCCACGCTGTACCGGCAGTTTCCTGACCGGCGCGCGCTGATGCTGGCGCTGCTGGAGCGTTCGCTGGACAACATGCGCCTCGCGGCCGAGGCCATGGCCGAGGATGACGATGCCTTCTACAAGCTGCTGTCGCGCCTGGCCGAGCGCATCGCGGTCTCCGCTCCCATCACCGACTACTGGCGCACCGTGGAGCGCGGCGACGAGGTCATCGCCCAGGCGCGCGTTGCCATGTGGCAGATCTTTCGGCCGGCCATGGACCGGGCCGTGGCCTGCGGCCATTGCCGCCAGCCGCTGACGCAGTCCGAGCTGTCCCTGGTGTTCGGCATGCTGGGCGCCTCGCTGCGCGGCGAGACGCCGCAGCAGCGGCGCACCCTGGCGCGCAAGGCGCTGCAGATCGTCTGGCAAGGCCTGAAGGCCTGACATGGCCACCACACCGACTTCACCGGGGCCCGTGCTGCCCCCGTCGCCTCCCGTCATCTACCTCAAGCCCCCGCCGGACTGGGAAGAGCATGAAAAGCCCAGCCTGCCGGGCTCGCCGTCCATGCCGCTGCACCAGCCGGCCGTGCGCGCCGCCTATGGCCTGATCGCCGTGCTGGTGGCGCTGACGGGCGGCCTGGGCAATGCACTGTTCACGGCCAACCTGCCCACCATCCAGGGGCAGATGGGCCTGACGTCTTCCGAGGCCGCCTGGCTGACCGGCGCCTACGTCATGCTCAACATGACGGCCAACCTGCTGGTCTACAAGTTCCGCCAGCAGTTCGGCATGCGGCTGTTCGCCGAGATCGGCCTGGGCCTGTATGCGCTGCTGACGCTGCTGCACCTGGTGCTGGGCAGCTACACCAGCCTGCTCATGCTGCGCGCGGCCAGCGGCCTGGCGGGTGCCACCTGCAGCACGCTGGGCACGCTCTACATGCTGCAGGCGGCGCCGCGCAAGCATGTGCTGAAGATGCTGGTGATCGGCGTGGGGCTGGGGCAGATCGCCACGCCGCTGGCCTGGATCCTGTCGCCGGGCCTGCTGTTCAACAGCGAGTGGCACAACCTCTACCTGTTCGAGGCCGGCCTGGCCCTGATCTCGTTCGCGGGCGTGGTGGTGCTCAAGCTTCCGCCTGGCGTGCACATCCGCAGCTTCGAGCG
Source organism: Delftia sp. UME58 (assembly GCF_014170385.1). Classification (NCBI taxonomy): domain Bacteria; kingdom Pseudomonadati; phylum Pseudomonadota; class Betaproteobacteria; order Burkholderiales; family Comamonadaceae; genus Delftia; species Delftia sp. UME58. The sequence goes on along the minus strand of NZ_LZZV01000014.1, from coordinate 65,200 downwards.
GCTGGACTTCCTGACCTTCTTCCTCATGGTGCCCGGCGTGGGCCTGCTGATCGCCGTGCTGGTGCAGGGCTACAACCACTGGTGGCTGGACACGCCCTGGCTGGCCTGGATGCTGATCGGCTCCATCGTCCTGCTGAGCGTGGCGCTGTACATCGAGCACCACCGCCGCAATCCCATGCTGCAGACGCGCTGGTTCGTGCTGGCGCCCACGGTTCGCTTCGTGATCGGTGCGCTGCTGCTGCGCTTTCTGACCACCGAGCAGACCTATGGCGTGATCGGCATGCAGCGCATGCTGGGCATGACCGTGGACCAGATGCAGCCGCTGTTCATCGTCATCCTGCTGGGCACCATCGCGGGCATTGCCGTGTCGGCGCTGACCTTCGGGCTGGAGAACATGGGCAAGCAGATCGTGGGCTCCATCGTGCTGTTCGCGCTGGCGGCCTGGCTGGACCACAGCCGCACCAGCCTGGCCCGGCCCGAGGACTTCTTCGGCAGCCAGTTCCTCATGGCCGTGGGCGCGGGCCTGTTCATGGGGCCGCTGATGCTGATCGGCGTGGTGCAGGGCCTGAAGTTCGGCGCGCACTACATGCTCACGGCCATCGTCACCATATCGATGACCCAGGCCATGGGCGCGCTCATGGGCTCGGCCCTGCTGAGCACCTACCAGATGCACCGCGAGCAGGTGTATTCGGCCGCCATCGTGGCCGATGTCGATCCCACCGACCCCATCGTGGCCGACCGCCTGCGCCTGCAGCAGCAAAGCCTGGCCCGTGTCATCGCCGACCCCGCCCTGCGTGCGGCCCAGGGCACGGCCCAGCTGGCGCAGGCCGCACGCCGCGAGGCCAATGTGCGCGCCTACAACGACGTGTTCGCGCTCACGGCCGGCGTGGCCGTGCTCTACCTGCTGTGGATGCTGGCCCTGGCCGGCCGCGCACGCCAGCGCGCTTTCGTGGAGCGCATGCGCGCCGCCGCTGCCGATGCCTCGGCCATGCGCGGCACCGATGCCGCCGCGCCGCAGGACGCGCCGGGCCAGCCGCCCACCCAGCCCGTCGCCCGCGCCTGAAACCGTTCGCCCAGAGAAAAGACAACAACATGAGTGACTCCGAAAATTCCAATGGCGGCGCGGCCGCCTCTGCCTCGCCTGCGCCGGCTCCCGCTGCGGCGCCTTCGCCCTCGCCTTCACCTTCGCCATCGCCCAAGCTCATCAAGCCCTCGCTGCGCAGCGTGCTGGTGATGCTGGTGGTCGCACTGGCCGGCGTGCTGCTGGTGCTGCGTGCCTGGAACCTGTTCCCCTTCGCCGGCACCGTGGTCAGCACCGACAACGCCTATGTGCGCGGCGCCGTCACCGTGCTTGCGCCCCAGGTCAGCGGCTATGTGACCGAGGTGCTGGTGCAGGACTACGAGAACGTCAAGGCCGGCCAGCCCCTGGTGCGCATCGACGCCCGCACCTACGAAGCCGCCCAGGCCCAGGCGCAGGCCCAGCTGGCCAATGCCCGCGCACAGCTGGCCAATGCCGACCAGACCCAGGCCCAGAACCGCGCCACGCTGGGCGCCAGCCGCGCCGGCCTGGCGGCGGCGCAGGCCGAATCCGACCGCGCCGCGGCCGAGCTGCAGCGCGTGCAGGCGCTGTCCGAGCGCGGCTCCGTCTCGCTCAACGAGCGCGACAAGGTGCGTGCCACCGCGCGCCTGGCGGCCACCAACGTGGCCAAGGCCCAGGCCGACATCGAGATCAACGCCCAGAAGATCAAGGCGACGACGGTGAACCGCGCCTCGCTCGAAGCCCAGGTCCAAATGGCCGAGGCCCAGCTGCGCCAGGCCCAGATCAACCTGGACAACACCGTGGTGCACGCGCCAGGCGATGGCCAGGTCAGCGAGGTGGGCGTGCGCCGGGGCCAGTACGTCACGGCCGGCTCCCAGCTCATGTACGTGGTGCCGCACACGCTGTGGGTGGTGGCCAACTTCAAGGAAACCCAGACCGCCCAGGTGCGCATAGGCCAGTCCGTGCGCTTCAGCGTCGATGCGCTGGGCGGCGCCCATCTCACGGGCCGCGTGCTGGAGATCGCGCCGGCCACGGGTTCGGAATTCAGCGTGCTCAAGGCCGACAATGCCACGGGCAACTTCACCAAGGTCGTGCAGCGCCTGCCGGTCAAGATTGCAATCGATCCCGACCAGGAACTGGCCGCGCGGCTGCGCGCGGGCATGTCGGTGGTGGTGAGGCTGGATACGGCGCAGCCTGAGCCGCAACCCGCACAGCAGCCCGCACTACAACCCGCACCCCGACCGGAGGCCCGCCCATGACCGCCCGCGCACTGGCCGTGGCCATCGCCTGCGCCACCGCGCTGGCCGGCTGCGGCGTGCCGCCGCTGAGCACCGCGCCCGAAGCGGCCCGGCCCGCCATGCCCGCCCAGTGGAGCGGGGCAGGGCAGGAGCCGGCCGCCGCCATCCAGGCATCGTGGTGGCAGGCCTTTGGCGATCCGCTGCTCACGCGCTGGGTGGAACTGGCCCAGTCCCGCAACAACGATGTGCTGCTGGCCCTGTCGCGCGTGGATGAGGCGCGGGCCAACCTGGACGTGGCAGGCGCTGCGGGCCTGCCCCAGCTCTCGGCCACGGCCGGCGCCTCCACGGGCCGCAGCCTGGGCGCGCGGGGCCTGGCGCACACACGCTCGGTCCAGCCCGGCCTGCAGGCCAGCTGGGAGCCTGATCTGTGGGGCCGCATCGCCCACCTGGAAAAGGCCGCCGCCCTGCGCCTGCAGGCCAGCGAGGCCGACCGCGACGCCGTGGCCCTGGCCGTGGCCGCCACCACGGCCCAGGCCTATGTGGGCCTGCGCTCGCTGCAATCGCAGCTGCAAGTGGCCCAGGCCACGGCCCGCTCGCGCGAACAGGCCCTGCGCCTGGCCGACGATCAGGCGCGCGTGGGCTACACCTCGCAGCTGCAGCTCACCCAGGCCCAGGCCGAGCTGCAATCCGTGCAGCAGGCCGTGGAGCAATTGGAGCTGTCGCTGGCACGCCAGCGCACGGCGCTCCTGCTGCTGGCCGGTGGCGAGGGTGACGAGCAGGCTGCCGCGCTCATGGCAACGACCGACGGCCAGTCCGCCACGCTGGGCGCGCCGCCGCCCGCGCCGGCCGCAGGCCTGCCTTCGGCCTTGCTGCAGCGCCGCCCCGACATTGCACGCGCCCAGCTGCAACTGGCGGCCGCCGACGAAAGCCTGGCCGTGCAGCGCACCGCCTTCCTGCCCCAGGTCTCGCTGACGGCCAGCGCCGGCAGCCTGCTGGTCAACGCCCTGCAATACCACCCGGCCACGGTCTGGGCCCTGGGCGGCAGCGTGCTGGCGCCGCTGTTCACGGGCGGGCGGCTGCAGGGCCAGTTCGACGCCGCCGCCGCCCAGCGCGACCAGGCCGCCTATGCCTACCGCGGCGTGGTGACCAAGGCGCTGGCCGATGTGGAAAACGCCCTGGTCGGCACCCAGCGCCTGCAGTCGCAGTGGCAGCATGCCAGCGAGCGCGAGGCGGTGCTGCAGCGCTCCCTGGGCTTTGCCAAGGACCGCTACGAGGCCGGCTACGCCAGCTACCTGGAAGAGCTGGACGCCCAGCGCAATCTGTTCCAGGCCCAGCAGGAAGTCATACGCCTGCGCCAGGGCCAGCTGGAAAACGCCATTGCGCTGTACCAGGCGCTGGGCGGCGGCTGGCAGGCCGGGGACTGACCTTTCAGGAGCTGCTCCGGGCTGTGCTGGCCATGGCGGGCTATGGCGCACTGGCCCGGTGCGCAGTCAGCCGGACACGAGCGCATATATCACCATGACGGCGAAAGCCCAAAACAAAAGTGTGCCGAACAGCTTGGTGGATGCGATGGCTGCGGCCAGTAGCGCCGCGCCCATTGCGAGTCCGGCGTGCTGTGTCTTGTGCCAGCAGTAGAGGCCGGTAGCAGCACCCGCGAAAAATGCGATCAACCCACGGTCTGCCCCCGGGCTTGAGGGACTTTGCTTGCAGTCGTGATCGGGTGGCAGCGTGCCGGTGGAGCTTATCGTTCGGCCGCATTTGTTACAGGTCCATTGCGTCATTGCGGGTTTCTCCCGGCCGATTGCCTTGCGTTGCTGCGCACCCAGTTCCTTGCCTCCTGAGGCGAGAGGCCTGGGGGCATGGGGGCTGCAGGAGGGGGGGCCATTCCAGGACTTGATGGCAAGGGTTGCGCTGTGCCGGTGACGGGGTGCCGGGCCATCAGGCTGCGGCGCAGCGCAAGCGCGGCCTTGTCGCTGGGCGGGCATTCCTTGATGGCCTGGTCACCGATGAAGCGCAGCACTCCCTTAGGGTCCCGCGCGAGCATGGCCGGGATGTCTTCGGGCGCCTTCGCATACCAGAAGCCATAGGTGGCATAGCTTTTGACACCGCTGGAGTTCAATTTAGGCCCGTAGGTGCATTGCAGGGTTTGATGGCCTTTGTTCCCGGTTTCAACCATCCAGCGATACACATCGCCTTCGGCCAGACCGTGGAGATCGACGGCGGAGAGGCGTTGCCGCTGTTGCTCGAACAGCCGTGCGCCACCATCGGGTGCAGTGGCGGCCTGCACATCCCTGATGGCGGCTGCCTGCGCCTGCTGTTCCTGGCCCATGCCGAGCTGGATTTCCTGTCGGTCTCTGAGCCGCTTGTACGCCTGGTAGGTCGAATCGTTGGCCTGCAGTGCCTGTTGCAGGCGGTCGGGCTGAAGTGCCGCCATCGCCATCTGGCCGTCTCGCGCCGCTCCCAGCGAAGCCCTGATGCCTCTGACCCAGCTTTCAAAGGCCGCACGGCCATCCGATGGGATGCCGTTGTCCAAATCGCCCCCTGTCACGCGCTCCAGTCCCTTGACGATGGATATATTTCGTTCCGAAAAGCCTTCGTTGAGGTAGAGCGTGAGGAAGTAGAGATCCTTTTCCAGCAGCAGCTTGGCGAACTCCGCTTCCGCCTTGGCTCTGGTGCCTGGCGTCCGGGCTGTTTCAAGAAAGCCCTGACGTGCCTGGGCGATCCTGCGGTTGAACTCGGACTTGTTCTTCGTAGCCTGTTGCTGGGCCGCCAGTGCATTGGTCAGATCCTCGCGGATCACGTCCCCGATCGTGACCCTGCCCACCCAAGTGGTTTGCGCGTGACAGGCGTGCGCGAAAGCGATTGCGGCGGCGGCCAAAGCCACGGTTGCGCCGTGCTGCCACCGGCCGCCGGGAACCGGCTCGCGTATTGGGGTGGCAGCTCGCCAGGTGCCACCAGATTGGAAGAAGGAGTCAACCTGCATGTAGCGTCCCTCTCTTGGGTGTGCTTTCGAAACGTAGCGGCCTGCAGTAGCCTGCCTCGCACCCCTTGGGTGTGCAGGCTCTGCCGGGATTTCAGCATCCGCCACGAGGACCGGCAATCCCGCGAATGGTGTCTCCTTTTGTAAATGGTGGCCCTGGCCAGACCCTTCAACCCTGCGACAACGCAGCCACTGGGCAGGGAGTGGGTCGTGTGGTGCATTGATCCTGATGGGATGAAGACACTAGGTTTTCTCGATGCGCGCAGGCAGGCCCTGGCGCACCGTGGCGCCGGACACCCAGTCCACCCACACGTTCCTGCAGCCGGGCCGCGTGGGATCGGCAAAGCCCAGGTCGTTGAGGTTCACGCCATTGGCGTGCTCGGCGTTCACCGGCATGGGCTTGCCGTCGATGCTGTGGCGGCCCGCGCCCAGCTCGCGGTGGCCGTAGCCGTGCTCGATGGCCACGGTGCCCGGCATCACGCCGTCGCGCACCATGGCCACGGCCGTCACCGCGCCGCCCGGCGTGCGGATGCGCACCGTGTCGCCGTTGGCGATGCCCAGCCGTTCGGCGTCCTCCCGGTGCAGCGATACCGGGTTGTGCGGATGCACCTGGCGCAGCCGCGAGACGGCAATCGACATGGAACTCATCAGGTTGGACTTGTACGAGGTCAGCAGCAGCGGCCATTGCTGCTCGCCGAAATGCGTGCGCATGGCGCTGCCGTCGGCCAGTCGTGCCGGATACCAGGTGGGGCAGCCGCTGTAGCGCTCGCCCGTCATGGCGTGGCGCATGCGGGCCAGCTCCTCGCTCCAGACCTGCAGGGCAGGCGCGTGGGCCTTGCGGGTGTGGCCGTCCTTCCAGGCGTCCTCGATGCGGTCGAAGCGCCCGCCGCGCGTCAGCAGCATGGCCACCTGGCGCCATTCATCGTCCTTCAGGCGCTGGCGCAGCGCGGGCACCAGCCTGTCCACGCCGGTGATGGCGATGTCGTCATCGCTGGCCGCCGGCACGGGCTTGCCGCCTGCCCAGGCCACGTTGGCCAGGGCATGGATGAAGAAGTCCTCGGCCGAGCGCAGCGCATGGGGCTGGCCCTGGGCGTCCTTGATGGCGGCCTCGCCAAAGCCGGGCATGCCCAGCCGTTCTGCCACGGCGAAGAGAAAGCTCTCCACATTCACGGGCTGGCCGCCGGCCGTGCGCGCCACGGCGGGCTGCACCACGGGCCAGCGCACGGTGGAGCTTTTGGCCACCACGTCGGCCCAGGGCGCCGAGATGCCCCAGCTCTCGTAGGTCACGGTGTCGGGCACGATGAAATCGGCCAGCGCGCTGGTCTCGTTGATGAAGGGGTCGATGGAGACGATCAGCGGCAGCTTCTTCGGGTCCTTGAGATCGTCCACCAGCGCGTTGCGAAAGCCCGCAATGCCGTAGACGGGGTTGCTCATGTGGTTGATCCAGGCCTTGGCGCGATAGGGGTAGCCGGCCAGCGCGCTGGCCAGCATCTCGCTGGACAGGCCGCCCACGGCCGGGTACCACGGGGCCTGGGCGGCGGGGTAGTCCTTCGCGCCCTCGGGCTGGCCCTCGCGCTTGCGCTGGAATTCCGCGCTTTTCTCGTAGGGCTGGCGGTGGCGTGACAGCGCCAGGCCGCGCGGCTTGACCTTGCCGTCGAAGTTGGCGAAGTCGTAGCGCGGGCCGGGGCCGAAGGGGCCGAACGGGCCGGCATCCAGCACCAGGCCGCCCTGCACGTTGAGGTTGCCCACCAGGGTGTTGAGCATGCTGATGGCGTAGGCGGTGTAGAAGCCCGCGCCGCTCATGGTGCCGCCATGCGCATCGGCCACGGCGCGCTTGCCATGGCTGGTGAACTCGCGCGCCAGCGCCTCGATCTCGCCGCGCGCCACGCCGCACAGCGCCGCGTACTCGTCCAGCGTCTTCAGGCTGGCCTGCTCATGCAGCTTGGCCAGCGAGGAGCAGACCGACAGCTCGGGGGCCTGGTCCGCGCCTTCGGCCTTCAGGCCGGGCACGGCCACGCGGGTGCGCACCATCAGCTGTGCAGGCTCGGCCTGGGTGTGCGGCGCCAGGCTGCCATCGGCACGCTGCACCACGAACACATCCTGGGCCGGCTTGCCGTCTTCGGCTGGCGCGGGCATGGCCCAGCCCAGGTCGGCGCCGCGCAGAAAGCTGCCATGGCGCGGGTGGCCGGGCTCGTTGACCAGCAGGTGCGTGGCATTGCTCCAGGACGCCTCGCCCGCCGCCTGCATGGCGGCCGGGCCGGGCTGGGCGAGAAAGCCCGTGTCATGGCGCGCCTCGTCCAGGATGACGCGGATCAGCGCCATGGCCAGGGCCAGGTCGCTGGCCGGCTTGACGGCCAGCCAGCGGTTGCCGCTGCCCGCAGCCAGGCTGGACGAGGTCGGCAGCACGGGCGAGACCACCACGTAGCGGAAACGGTTGTCCTCGCGCGAGCGGGCCTCGGCCAGCTCGCGGCCCTGGCGCTGGAAGGGGTTGCCGGACTGCGCGGGCGCCGCGCCGATGAACAGGCCGAAGCTGGCATGGCTCCAGTCGGGCTTGCCGTGCGGCATGCCGGGCAGGTCGCCCAGGGCCGCTGCCGCACCCACGCGAAAACTCTGGCCGCAGTAGGCGCCGTGGTTGCTGACGTTCACGGTGCCGAAGGACGGCCCTGCAAAGCGGCGCAGCAGCTGGGCGCGGCCTTCGTTGGAGGCGTCGGTCACCAGCAACTGGTTGGAGCGCGGGCCGAACTCGGGGTTGTCGGCGTCCAGCGGCGTCCTGGGGTCCCAGATGGCGCGCAGGCCATCGACCTGGCCTTCGCCGAACAGATCGCCGCCCTCGCAGACTTCCTGCACCAGCTGCTCGAAGGAAATGCTCTGCCAGCGGCCGCTGCCGCGCGGGCCCACGCGCTTGAGCGGGGTGAGCACGCGGTGCGGCGCGTTCTGGTGCTCCAGCATGGACGAGCCGCGCGCGCAGGACGTGGCGCGGCCCTCAAGGCCCAGCTCCTTGCCCAGTTTGGCGTAGACCTCGCGCACGGGTTCTTCCATGGCGGCCGGGCGCGTGGTGGCCAGCGGGTGGTAGGGGTTTCCTGCCACGCGCAGGATGCGGTTGCTGGCGGTATCGACACGCACGCGCACGCCGCACTGCGTCCAGCAGCCCAGGCAGCTGGAGGGGCTGACCACCTGGCCGGGCTGGGTGGCGAGCGCGCCCGTGGCCGGGTCGATGCGGAACTCGGGCGTCAGCGAATTGCCGCGCGTGGCGCTGGCCGTGGGCGTGCCCGAGGTGCCTGCGACCAGGCCCTTGGCACCGCGCGCCAGTGTTTCACCGTAGCCGGCCGCAAAGGCGGCCAGCCCACCGGCGGTGAGGCCGCCGCGCAGCAGCAGGCGGCGGCGTGTGGCCTCGGCATCCAGGGAATCTTCGGGAGCTTGGGAGAGTTTCTTCTTGTCGATCATGAATGGCTTTCTGTGGCGCGGCCGGCCGGTGGCGGGCCGCGCTCCGTGATGGGTGAGGGGTCGTCAGGGCGGCGGTGTCAGAGGGCGCGGGCCGTGGCCGAACGCGCGGGAAACAGCTCCAGCGCCCAGGTGGCCAGCGTCACCAGTGCAATGCACAGGCCGGCCACGCCCAGCATGCCCAGCAGGCCGTCGCCGCCCAGCGGCATGTGGTAGATGTACAGGCCCGCGCCGTACTTGGGCACGCCTTGCACGCCCATGAACAGCGCCCAGCGGAAGGCCCAGGCCGCGGCGGCCAGGCCCAGCCCCAGCGCCAGCGTGTAGCGCGGGCAGGCCATGCGCTGCCCACCCCGCACCAGGGCCCACAGCAAGGCGGCACCGGCCACGGCCGAGCCCAGCATGCTCAGGCGCCAGACCGGAAACTGCTGCCACAGCTGCAGCGCCGCCTGGAAGGAGCGGCCCTGGCCCAGCCAGCCGGCAACGGCCCAGACCGCCACCATGGCCAGCAGGCACAGCGCCAGCCCCAGGCCCAGCATGCGCAGCGCCTGCAGGGCGCCGGCATCGGGGCGGTGGCGGGCGGGCAGAAAGCGCGCCGTCACCAGCATGCAGCCCACCGTGGCCAGCCAGCCCGTGAGCGCCAGGTTCAGCGGCACCCACAGCGTGTTCCACAGCGGGCGCGAGCGCACGGCCATCAGCTCGGCGCCGGTATAGGCGGTGATGGTCAGCGCCGACACGGCCAGCAGCGGCGCCAGCCAGCGCAGCCACTGTGGCCGGCCCAGCCACCAGGCCAGCACGAAGGCCAGCGACAGCCCCACGAAGACCGGCAGCAGCAGGGCGCCCACCGACATCCACGACCACGGCGTGAAGTGCGCATAGAAATGCCAGAAGCGCGCAGGCTGGTGCAGGTCGGCCAGCAGCGACACGGGCGCGGCGATGGCGCTCACGGCCAGCACCAGCACGGCGGCCGGCAGCAGGCGCGCCATGGCGCTGGCGCGCGGCGCCCAGGCGCAGGCGGCGGCCAGCAGGGCGGCGCCCGTGGCAATGCCGGCCAGGAAGAAGTACTGCACGGCCCAGGGCAGCCAGGCCGATTCGTAGGCTGGGGTCAGGAGTTCGACGATGTGCATGGGGTGCTCCTTGCGTTCAGTGGGAAGTGACCAGCCGCACGCTGGCCTGCCCGTCCACGCCGTCGACGAAGGCGTCGGGCAATCCCAGGTAGTACACATGCGGGTCCGTGCCCATGGCGGGCTTGAGCACCTTGAGGTCGCTGGCGTGCTCGCGCATGCGCTGGCGGATCTCGCTGCCCTCGTCGTTGAGGTCGCCGATCACGCGGGCGCCGCCCACGCAGCTTTCCACGCAGGCCGGCAGCAGTCCGGCTTCCAGGCGGTGCTCGCAGAAGGTGCACTTGTCGGCGGTCTGCGTCTCGTGGTTGATGAAGCGTGCGTCATAGGGGCAGGCCTGCACGCAGTAGCCGCAGCCCACGCAGCGCTCGTTGTCCACCAGCACGATGCCGTCGCTGCGCTGGAAGGTGGCCTGCACGGGGCAGACCGGCACGCAGGGCGGGTTGTCGCAGTGGTTGCACAGGCGCGGCAGGTTGAGCATGGCCGGCGGCAGGTCCTCGTTGCCCGCATGCTGCACCTCGTACTGCAGCACCGTGGTGCGGAACTGGCCCAGCGGCGGCAGGTTCTCCATGGAGCAGCTCACGGTGCAGGCCTGGCAGCCTATGCAGCGGCGCAGGTCCACCAGCATTCCGTAGCGCCTGCCGGCCTGGCCGGGGCGGCGTGGCGGCTGGAAACCCGGGTTGCCGGGCGCGGCCGCCGCCACGGGCAGGGCCACGGCCGCCATGGCGGCGGCCAGCAGGTCCTGCAGGAAGCCGCGCTTGCCTGCGGCGGGCTGCGCATGGGAGAGGGTAGGGGCGGGGATGTCCTGGGTGGAGGGCTTGCAGCTGCAGTCGTTGCAGCCGCTGCCGGCGCGGGATGTTTTTGGCATGGCCTGTCTTTCATCGTCCTGCGGCCACGGATCGTGGTCGCTCAAACTCAATAAAGCATTAAAAATATGCTTTTTATATTGAATTTAATATATGAAATTCAGGGCCTTGGCGGCTTGATGTGAGTCAAGCAATGGGCTTTCCGAGTGGCTGCCGAGTGCTTGCCGAGTGCTTGCAAAGTGCCACCGACGGCCTGCCATGGACAGGCGCCCAAGGCAGTCCATAGCGTGTGGCGCAGGGATTAAGACGGGGTTAACAGGGTGACTGCATTCCTCGGGAATGCGGGGCGCGTATCGGAAATCACCCTCTTGTTTCCGTGCGCGGCCCCGGTCTACGCTGCTTGTGTCGCCACTGCCAAGGAGTTCTCCATGAACCATGCCCTGAACAGCCTTGCTTCGGAACTGGACCTTGCCGCCGAAGCCGGCGAGCACCTGAGGCTGCAATTCACACAGGCCTGCGTGGACCGTATCTCGCACCTGCTGGAAGACCCCGAAGTCATCCGCTGCGCACAAGGCCTGCGCCGCTACCTGGACGGCCAGATCGACAGGCAGGAGCTGGACCGCCTGGCCCGCGAGGCGGCCAGCCTGGCCAACCACCACCAGGGGTCGCGCTCCCTCGACGGCTGCGGCCATGCCGCCGTGTCCGCCACCTATGCCACGGCCCATGGCCTGGCGGGCCGGGCGCTGCAGGCGGCCGACTATGCGGCCTATGCCATGGTCTATGGCGCGGGCGGCCACGGCGCCGTCACGGACCGCGAGTCCTTCGAGCCTGAATACCAATGGCAGGCGCGCTGCCTGGCCTCGCTGGCGCAGGCCGCTCAGCAGCGCACGTAGCACCAGCCCGACTGCTGCAGCAGGGCCAGTGACTCGATCCCGCCCTGCGGCAGCACGCGCATGCCGGCAGGCGCCTCGCGGCCCAGCTTCTTGAGCGTGTTCGGGCAGACCAGCGCATGGGCCAGGGCCTCTGCATCCAGATGCTGCGGCGTGCCCGGCGCGGCGTCCAGCAGCGCCTCGACGGCCGGGCCGTTGATGACGATGCGGACTTCGGCACCGGGCCGGTCCTGGCGCAGGTTGGCCAGATTGCTGCGTGCACGGGCCAGGGCGCCGGGTGTGGGCGCATGCAGCACGATGCGCAGCGGCGGCGCATCCGGCCGGGTTGGGAACAGGTCGCTCCAGTCGTTGGAGGAGGTGGAAGCGGCGGGAGAACGGCTTGTGCTCATGGTCGCCCTCGTCATTTCCTGCCACGCGGCCCCATGACCTCTTCGAGCAGGCCCGGCGGCAGGCCGGTGCGTACCTGCACCACTCCCTTGTCATCCTTCCAGACCAGGGCCGGCGTGGCACGCAGTCCCCAGGTGGACATCAGCGAGGCATGGTTGGCCAGCACCTGCCGCGTGGCCTGCGGCACTGGAGCCAGTGGCGTGGCGCCCGCGCCTTCTGCGCTGGCGCGGCCGGCCTTGGCATAGGCGCGTGCGTGCTCGGCCAGGGCCAGTTCTGGCTGGCGCGCGGTCAGGATGGCGGCGGCCTTGCCCTCGCTGCTGGGCTTGAGGATGCCGACCAGAATGTGGCGCAACTGCACCTGGCCGCTCTCCACCCAGGGCCGGGCATCGTTCCACAGCTGGTTGCAATAGGGGCAGTTGGGGTCGGTGAACACATAGACCGTGCGCGGCGCGTCGGCGCGGCCATCCGGTATGGACTGGGCGCGCTGCACATCGCTCCACAGTTGCTCGCCCATGGGCTTTTGCACGGCGGCCTGCAGGGCCTGGGCGTTCACGTCGCGGCCCTGGGCGTCGATCACCGTGCCCAGCACCCAGTGCTTGCCGTCCGGCATGCGGTAGATGGGCACGGGCTGGCGGTCGCGGTAGGCGGCCCAGGCCTTGAGTCCGCCCACGGCCGGCAGCGGTCCCACCAGGGTCAGGCCCTGCTGGGCCAGGAAATCCTCCGATGGCAGCTCGGATGCCGCAGCCGGCAGGGCCAAGGCTGTCGACAGGGCCAGGGCTCCTGCCAGTGCAGGCAGGGGGAACAGGGGGGAAGCGCTCATGAACATTCCTTCAGATGCTGGGCCAGGCTGGCGCGCGACAGCTCGCCCATGCGCATGCCGCACAGCCGGCCGTCGGCGCCATAGAAATAGGTGGAAGGCAGGCCCTGCTGGCGCCAGTGCCGGCCGGCCTGCTGCTGCGGGTCGAACAGCACCTGGGCCAGTGGCAGCGGGGCTGCAGCCTGCTCGCGCCGCAGGTAGCCCATCACGGCCTCGGCCGTCTCGCCCTGGTTGATCCAGATGAAGCGCACATCGGGCCGCTGCTGCTGGGCCTGGGCCAGCACCGGCATCTCGCGCCGGCAGGGCGGGCACCAGGTGGCCCAGAGGTTGATCACCATGGGCTTGCCATCGGCCTGTTGCAACTGCTGCAGCGAGACCGGCTGCGCCTGCACGTTGACCAGGGTGAAGGCCGGCAAGGCCGGTGCATCTGCGGAGGGCAGCGCCTGCAGCAAGCTGCCCAGCACCAGCAGGGCCGCCCCCGCGCCCAGCGCCAGCCCTGTGGCGCGGCGCAGCACCGGGGAGCGGCGGCTGCGCCACAGCATGTACAGCAGCGCGGCCAGCAGGCCGGCCCACAGGTTCCAGCCGCCGTCACGGATGTCGGCGACACGGCCTGCGAAGGCCGGCATTCCGCTCCAATCCCAGGGGGCAGGCGCGTACTCTGTCCACCATTGCGCGACAAAGGCCAGGCGCGCCGCCAGCAGGCCGGCCAGGGTGCTTTGCCACAGCAGTGTGTCCACGGGCAGGCCCGTGCGCCTTTCATTCCTGCGCGCCAGCCACTGCGCCAGCAGCCAGGCCAGCATGGCCACCACTACGCCCGTCGGCAGGACCAGCGGCCCCAGCGCCAGGCTGGCAGGCAGGTGCAGCCAGGCGCCCAGCGCCGATAGCGCTGACGGCCCGCCAGGCTCGGCCGCTCCGGCAAGAACAGGCGAAGGCGCCAGCAGCAGGCCGGCAAGCAAGGGCAGGAAGGACGAAAGAAGAGGGGATGACCGGAGATGCATGGAAGGGAGTTTCAGCCATGCAGGCTGACAGGTCGTGGATGCTGGCAGCGGGGAATTAACGGGGGGTTAACGGCCTCATGGCCATCAGGCTGCGACCGGTCCATTTCGCCCAGCCAATCCCATGGCCGCAGACAGCAGCAAGGCCGCAGCGGCCAAGCCGCCAGACAGCCAGAGCGTGGCGTGCAGCCCCCAGCCATCGACCAGTTGGCCGCCCGCCCATGAGCCCAGCGCAATACCGATGTTGAAGACGCCCACGTACAGCGCCGTGGCAATTTCCACGGCGCGTGGCGCAGCCTGCATCATCCAGGTCATCAGTCCCACCGATACGCCGCCGTAGGCCAGGCCCCAGACCAGCAGCACGGCGCCACCACCGGTTGGCGAGCCGCCCACGGACAGGAACAGCACAGGCGCCAGCAGCAGGCCCAGGGCGATCGCCGCCAGACTCGGCGCCGTGCGGCGCGCCGCGATGATGCCCGCCAGGAAGTTGCCCGCGATGCCCGCGATGCCGTAAGCCAGCAGCAGCGCGCTCATCCATTGCGCATCGAACCCCGACACCGTCAGCAGCAGCGGGCGCACGAAGGTGAAGGCCATGAAATGCCCGGCCACCAGCAGCAGCGTCAGTGCCAGCCCGGCCTGCAGCCTGCGGTTGGCCAGCTGATGGCTGAACTGGCGCAGGCTGGCCGAGCCTGTGGCAGGCAGGGCGGGGAGAACGGCCACGTGCAGCGCCAGCACCAGTGCGCTGAAGCCTGCCATGCCACCGAATGCCCAGCGCCATCCCGCGAAATCGCCGATCAGCGCGCCCAGCGGCACGCCCAGCACCGAGGCCGCCGCCACGCCGCCAAAGATGACGGAAGTTGCCAGGCCGATCGACGCCTGGGGTACCAGCCGTGCCGCCAGCCCGCCCGCGATTGCCCAGATGCCGCCCATGCAAAAGCCCACCAGGACGCGCGCGGCCAGCAGCCAGATCAGCGACGGCGCCAGCGCCGAGGCCAGGTTGGCCAGCACGAGCAGGGCCAGCAGTCCGCACAGGATGCGGCGCCGGTCCATGCCGCCCGCCGCCATCACCACCAGCGGCGCGAACAGCGCGGCCAGCAGCGCCGGCAGCGAGATCATCAGGCCGGCCCTGCCCATGGAGGTGCCCAGGCTGCCGGCAATGGATGTGAGCAGGCCGACTGGCAGCATTTCCGTGGTCACCACGGAAAAGGTGGCCAGGCCCACGGCGGACACGGCCAGCCACGGGCGGCGCGCGGCGGGTTCGGGCCGCGTGGAGGAAGACGAATTCATGGTCCAGATCCCTTCAAACAGGTGGGGAGGTTGCACCGCCGTCGCGGGACAGGGAAAATACATACGCTGCGTATGAATAGAATCCTATATACATACGCGGTGTATGTAAATAATCATGCACGCCGTATGTAAGGAGATTGGCCATGGTTCGCCGCACCCGCGCCGAGATGGAAGAAACCCGCGCCACGCTGCTGGCCACGGCCCGCAAGGCCTTTGGAGAGCAGGGCTACGCCGATGCCTCCATGGACGATCTCACCGCGCAGGTGGGCCTGACGCGGGGCGCGCTGTACCACCATTTCGGCGACAAGCAGGGCCTGCTGGCGGCCGTGGTCGAGCAGATCGATGCCGAGGTGGATGAACGCCTGAAGGCCATCACCGCCCATGCCCAGGATCCCTGGCAGGGCTTTCGCAGCCGCTGCCGGGCCTACCTGGAAATGGCGCTGGAGCCTGAAATCCAGCGCATCGTGCTGCGCGATGCGCGCGCGGCTTTGGGCGGAGCGCTGCCGCAATCGCAGCGCCACTGCATTGCGTCCATGCAGGCACTGATTGCGGACCTCATGGCGCAGGGCATCGTGGCCCGGGCCGATCCGCAGGCGCTGGCATCGCTGATCTACGGCAGCCTGGCCGAGGCGGCTTTCTGGATTGCCGAGGGCGAGGACGCCGACCTGCGGCTGGAGCGCGGCGCCGCGGCGCTGGACCTGCTGCTGGGCGGGCTGCTGGCCCGGCCCTGAGCGGGCCGCCTGGCCGCATTCTTGTGCGCGTGCCTGCGAGATTCGGCATGCCGGCGCACACCTCGCTACAAATCTGCGATGCTCAGTCGCTTTTCGTTCCCGACTTGGATACAGACGGCGGGGCCTGGCGCCAGGCCCTGCGGACAACAACATGCATGTTCTCTTGGTGGAAGACAACGCGCTGGTGGCCAGCGGCGTGCGAGCCGGCCTGCAGCTGCAGGGCTTTGGCGTGGATACCGTGGCCTCGGCCGGGCAGGCGGATGCGGCCATCCGTTCCTCGCATTTCGATGCCTGCGTGCTGGACCTGGGCCTGCCCGACGAGGACGGCCTCTCGCTGCTGGCGCGCTGGCGCGGCCAGGGCCTGCAGGTGCCCGTGCTGGTGCTGACGGCGCGCGATGCCGTGTCACAGCGCATCGAAGGCCTGCAGACCGGCGCCGACGATTACCTGGTCAAGCCCTTTGACCTGCACGAACTGGCGGCGCGCCTGCATGCGCTGCTGCGCCGCGCGGCCGGCCGCAGCGTGGACTGGATCGAGCTGGGCGAGGTGCGCATCAACCCCGCCGCAGGCCACATCCAGCGCCAGGGCCGCACCGTGGAGCTATCGCGCCGCGAGTGGTCGCTGCTGCGCGCGCTGCTGCAGTCGCCGGGCCGCATTCTCAGCACCGAGCAACTGCGCGACAGCCTCTACGGCTACAGCCAGGACGTGGAGAGCAATGCCGTCAACGTGCATGTGCACCACCTGCGTCGCAAGCTGGGCCATGAACTGGTGGAGACGGTGCGCGGCGAGGGCTATCGCCTGGGCCTGCACCCATGATGCGCAGCCTGCGCGTGCGCCTGCTGGCATGTCTGTGCCTGGCGCTGTGCACGCTGTGGGGCGGGGTGGCGGCCTGGATGTTCTCGGACATGCGCAACGAGCTGCGCACCGTGCTGGATGACCGGCTCATCGCCTCGGCGCGCATGGTGGCAGGCATCGTCCACCAGTTCCGGCCTGCCCGGGAGCTGCCGCAGGACTGGAGCCCCATGCTCAACGTGATCGCGCGCGACGGCGTGGCCTGCGAGGTCAGCCTGGTGCGCGGCGAGGTCCAGCCCGTGCGGCCCGAATCGGCCCTGCCGCAGGTGCTGGCCAAGACCGAGGGCAGTCCCGTGTTCCCGCAGAGCATGCCGCTGGGCTTCTCGACCATCATCAAGGGGGGCAAGCCCTGGCGCACCTATGTGCTGGAGGACCACGGCGTGCGCATCGCCACGGCCGACCGCATCGATGTGCGCGAGGGCCTGATCCACGGCTTTGCCTACACCATCGTCCTGCCCTTCGTGCTGGCGCTGCTGGCCAGCATGGGGCTGATGTGGTGGGCCGTGACCCAGGGCCTCAGGCCGCTGGAGGCCCTGCGGCGCGAGCTGGCGCGCCGCCCGCCCGGCGACGACTCGCCCGTGGCCCAGGGCCTGCAGACGCGCGAGCTGGCGCCGCTGGTGGGCACGCTCAACCAGCTGCTGCACCGCGTGCGCGCCGCCATCGACCGCGAGCGCCGCTGGAGCGACGACGCCGCCCATGAGTTGCGCACGCCGCTCACCGCCATCAAGACCCATGTGCAGGTGGCGCAGATGGCGCTTGCGGCGCCCGGCATGCCTGCCGGCCTTCTGGCCGCGCCGCCCGGCTCCATGGCCCGCGATTCGCTGGCCCAGGCGGGCGAGGGCGTGGAGCACCTGCAGCACACGCTGGAGCAGTTGCTGCTGCTGGCGCGGCTGGAGCAGCATGAGCCTGGCGCCGCCTCCGTGCTGGCCTGCGGCGATGCGCCTGCCGATGCGCTGCAGGCGCTGGACAAGGCCTGGCAACTGGCTGTGAATGCCGTGAGCGCCCAGGCCCCAGCGCCCGCGCTGCGCACATGGCTGGACAACGGCCAGCCCGTGCAGGACTGGCCTCTGGCCATCTCCGAGCCCCTGCTGGTCTCGGCCCTGCGCAATCTGCTGGAAAACGCCCTGCGCCATGCGCCGCAGCATCCCGTGGAACTGGCCGTGCGCCCCATTGGCGCCATGCCGGGCAAGACGCAGCAGCCGGGCACAGGCTATGTGGAGTTCACCGTGGCCGACCACGGCCCGGGGCTCAGCACCCAGGAATGCGAGGAGGCCACGCGCCGCTTCTGGCGCAAGCGTCCCCAGGAGCATGGCAGCGGCCTGGGACTGCCCATCGTGCAGCGCATCGCCGAATGTGCAGGCGGCTGCCTGCTGCTGCAGCCGCGCAGCCTGTGGCGGCCCGAGGAAGGCCAGGCCAGCGGCCTGGTCGCGCGCCTGTACTTGCCGCTGGCGCAAGGCCCGGGCCTGCAGGCAGCGGCCGCCCGCCCATTAACGCCGGCTTAATCTCGGTTTCGTATCGTGCGGCCCTGGCTGGCCAGCCCTGGGGGCATTGCGCCTTGCGGGGCGGCGGCCGGTACCCCTATTCGATCCTGTCCGCCGCAGCCGTGCGCTCCTGGGTGCGTGGCGCGGACGCATGGCAGGGCAAATGCCTCTTCCCACGATGAACCGCAAGAACCAACAGACCCTGTCCCGGTCGTGCCTCGCCATCGGCATCTGCGTGCTGATGGGCGGCGCCTGGGCGCAAGACGCCGCGCCCAAGGCAGCAGCGCCCACGGCCACGGTACAAGGCAGTGCAGCAGCCGGCGAGAAGATCGCCCGGTCGGGCACGCCCCAGGGCGCGGCCGCATGCGCCACCTGCCACGGAGCCAAGGGTGAGGGCATGGCCGGTTTTCCGGCACTGGCCGGCCAGCATGCCGGCTACCTGGCCCGCCAGCTCCAGCACCTGGCCGACGGCAGCCGGCAGGCGCCCGTGATGGCGCCCATGGCCAAGGCCCTGTCGGCGCAGGACCGCGCCGATGTGGCCGCCTACTACGCCAGCCTGCCGCTGCCCATCCAACCCGTGCGCGGACCGTTGCCCAAGGGCAAGGACGATGACGGCGCCTGGCTGGTCGAGCGCGGCCGCTGGGCCGACGGCATTCCTGCCTGTGCCCAGTGCCACGGCCCTGGCGGCGTGGGCGTGGGAGCGGACTTTCCCGCCATCGGCCATCTGACGGCCGACTACATGCAAAGCCAGGTCACCGCCTGGAACAAGGGCCAGCGCGAGGCCGGCCCCCTGGGCCTGATGGGCAAGATCGCCCAAAAGCTCACCTCCGAGGACATACAGGCCGTGGCGGCCTACTACGCCCGCCTGCACGGCGCCTCCGCCACCACGGCCTCCGCGCCAGCCAAACCCTGATGGACCTGGAGCCGAACATGTCCGACACACCACACCAATCCGCCCCCTCCAGCTCCAACACCGCCGAGTACATCGTCGTCGCCTGCCTGTTCGCCGCACTGGTGAGTGCGCTGGGCTACGGCATGTACATCAGCCGCCCGGCCAGGCCCGATGTGCCGGTCACCGTGGCCGCTGCGCCCGCTGCTGCTGCCACGGCAAAGTCCGACGCCCAGCCGGTGAAGGCAGCTGCCGACGGCGCGGCCTTCGCGCCACCCGGTGCCCGCGACATTCCGGACACCCCCATGGGCGAGTGGATCCGCCGCGGCGAGGCCATCTTCCTGCGCACGCCGGCCAACGCCGTGGGCTTTTCGGGCAATACCCTCAACTGCGTGAACTGTCACCTGGACGCGGGCCGCCTCAAGGGCGCGGCGCCCATGTGGGGCGCCTATCCGCTGTACCCGGCCTACCGCAAGAAGACCAACCACGTGGACACCTTCGCCGAGCGCGTGCGCGGCTGCTTCATGTACAGCATGAACGGCAAGGCCCCCGACGACGGCCACGACATCCTCGTGGCGCTGGAGGCCTACGCCTACTGGATGGCCCAGAAGGCGCCCACGGGCGAGAAGCTGCCCGGCGCGGGCTTCACCAAGGTGGGCAAGGCCGCGCAGGAGCCCAGCTTCGAGCGCGGTGCCAAGGTCTACGAGGCCAAGTGCGCGCTGTGCCACGGCGCGCAGGGCCAGGGCCAGGAAGCGGGCGGCGTGACCGTGTTCCCGCCGCTGTGGGGCAAGCAGTCCTACAACTGGGGCGCGGGCACGCATGAGGTGGACAAGGCCGCCAGCTTCATCAAGGGCAACATGCCCTACGGCAACCCCACGCTGGATGACCAGGAGGCCTGGGACGTGGCCACCTACATCAACAGCATGGAGCGCCCCCAGGACCCGCGCTTCACCGGCAACGTGGCCGAGACGCGCAAGCAGTTCCACGACACGCCGTTCTCGCTGTACGGCACCGAGGTCAACGGCCGGCTCCTCAAGGGTCTTTGAGCGGATCGGAAGGGCAACGGCAGGCCGGGCGCAGGCCTGCGTTGCTGTACAGGGCAGGGTGCTGAAGGGCGCCCTGCAAGCGCATTTGCGTCGGTGCGGCCTTTGCACCAGACGGCGTACGGTCATCGGTTTGACGGCCGGCATTTCATGATTTAATAAGAATCATTCTCACTGATTTGCCAGCGCATCCGGCTTGCACCGCAGCACACCGCCTTGTCGGCAAGCCAGGCCCGTGCCGCACGGGGCCATGCGCAATGGCCTTCGCGCGATCACCGCGCGATGTTCAGGTTTGCCGAGGAAACCATGACCCAGACCTTGGACGACATTCAGCAACTGGCGCACGAGCATCAGGTGCTGCTGCGTGGCTACGGCCACGCCCAGTTGCGCAGCAGCGAGCTGCTGTGCCTTCAAGCCCAGGAAATAGAGAGGCTGCAAAGGCTGGTGATCCGCCAGCGTGCGGCCTTGATGGCCAAGGAAACCCAGCTGCTGTGGGCGCGCGAGGAGCGCGAGGCGCTGGAAAAGGCCATTCCCGGTCTCTCGCGCCGCGTCACATTGGCACGGCGCGTGGAGTCGCTGCTGGCGCGCGTGCAGGACCTGCTGCGCGAGCGCGCACGCTGGCAGCGCCAGACGGCCGCGCCCGTGGCACAGCCCGCCATGCCTGCTGCAGCCGCAGACGCGCTGGAGCCCGAGCAGGACGCCGAAGCCTTCGAGGCCAGCCTCAGCGAGGCCGATCTGGTGATCTGCCAGACCGGCTGCCTGAGTCACGGCGAGTACTGGCGCGTGCAGGACCATTGCCAGCGCACGGGCAAGACCTGCGTGCTGGTGGAGCAGCCCGATGCGCTGCGCATCGTCCGCATACACCGGGGTGCCGAAGGCGGCGACAACCCCGCCATGACACTCACACACGGAGACACCACCGCATGAAACGCCGCAAGATGCCCCTGAGCCCGGGCGGAGAACCCGAACTGCGCAGCGTGGGCCTGAAGGCCACGCTGCCGCGCATGCAGGTGCTGGAGATCTTTCGCCAGAGCGAGTCGCGCCACCTGCACGCCGAAGACGTGTTCCGCCTGCTGGCCGAGCGGCGTGCCGAGGTGGGCCTGGCCACCGTCTACCGCGTGCTGTCGCAGCTGGAGGCGGCGGGCCTGCTGCTGCGCCAGACCTTTGAAAGCGGCAAGGCGGTGTTCGAGCTCAATGAGGGGCCGCACCATGACCACCTGATCTGCCTGCAGTGCGGACGCGTGGATGAATTCAGCAACGACCACATCGAGGCGCTGCAGCACCAGGTGGCCCAGGCCCACGGCTACCGCCTGGCCGACCACCGCCTGGCCCTGTACGGCCATTGCGGCGCGTGCTTGCAGCTGCAACCCGAATCACCGGCACAGCCCATGCAGGCAAGACAGCCTGCGCTGCAGGACAACGGATGAGCACCAACGACAGATCCCTGACCCCCGAGCAGCGCGCCGCGCTGGACCTGCTGATGTCGCGCCAGTCGCGCTGGCCGCTGCAGGAGCCGGCGCCCGGCCCCGGTGTGATCGACACCGTCATCGACGCCGCCTTGCGCGCGCCCGACCACGGGCAACTGCGGCCCTGGCGCTTCGTGCTGGTGCAGGGCGATGCGCGCCATGCGCTGGGCGAGGTATTCGTGCAGGCCGCCAAGGCGCGCGATCCCCAGGCCGACGCCGAGCGATTCCGCGCCAAGGCCCTGTCTGCCCCGCTGATCATTGCGCTGGGCGTGCACCTGCAGCCCGAGCACAAGGTGCCTGAAAGCGAGCAGCTGCTGGCCGGTGGCGCTGCCGCCATGAACATGCTCAATGCCTTGCACATCCTGGGCTTTGGCGGCTTCTGGGCCAGCGGTGCCAACAGCCACGATGCCCGTGTGCGCGAGGCCCTGGGATTCGAGCCCCATGACCGGCTGGTCGGCCTGCTGTATGTGGGCACGCCCGTCTCGGCAGGCCGCGAAGCCCTGCGGCCGCCGCGCAACCGCTTTGTGCGCGAATGGCAGCCCGGGCAAGACCTGGTGCAAGGCCTGGCCCTGTCCTCCAGCGCGGCCGACGAAGGCTGATCCCGCTTCCCTGAAACAAAGATGCCCGGCTTGACCGGGCATCTTTCGTTGCGGCTGCGCAATCGGCCTATGGCGCCGTCTCGACCGACTTCAACTGGTAGATGGCATAGAAGTGCACGCCAAAGGTCCAGCGGAAGGCCGGGCCCAGCAGCGAGAAGGGCAGGTCGTAGCTTTCCATCACCGGGTGCACGGCCACCAGCTGCAGGCGGGGATGGGCTTGCGCCAGATCGGCCTCGCGGCGCAGGCCCCAATGGAACTGGGCCTGGGTGAGCCGGACCGAAGGGTGCTGGCTGGCGTGCCCGGTGGCCAGCCAGCACATGGCGTCGAACACCAGTTCCGAGCCCGGCGGGCTGTGCTGCGCAAACGCGGTCCACAGCGCCTGTATCTGCGCTTTTTGCAGGTACATGGAAACGCCTTCGGCCATCATGAACACCGCAGGCCCTGACCTGTCGGCCGGCAGTCCCAGCCGTTGCCACCAGTCGGCGTCGGCCAGGTCGAACTCGCGGATCTGCTGGCGCTCCGATTGCCGGGGCAGCAACTGCCTGCGCAGTGCGACCACCGGCCCCAGGTCCGCATCCGTCATGCGCATCTGTCCGTTGTCCAGCCATTGGAAATAGTCGCTGAGGCCGCAGCCCAGGTTCACCACATGGCCCTGCGGCTGGCGCTGGAGAAAGTCCTGCGCCAGCGCGCGAAAGCAGTGCGTGCGCGCCAGCACGCCATAGATGCTCTGCCTGTCCTGAAGCCAGCGGCTGCCGTCGTCGCCCAGCTGGGTCAGGGTGTCCAAGGCATGGGCGTCACTGACGGCCATGCCGGGAAACAGCCGGTCGCCCAGGGCGCGGGCGGTCAGCGGAATGCGCAGCGTCTCGCTGACGTCGGACAGTTTTTCCTGCCGGGGCGTGGGGGGCGGCGCATCGGTGAAAGCCGGGCCGGCCGACGGTGCAAGAGGTTCGGACATTGCTCGCTCCTGTGGTGCGCTGCAGGCCAGCATGCCAGGCCTGCGCACGTCATGAACAAGTTAGCGGGAATCATTCATATTGGTTGGATGCAAGGCTGCCACGGCACGACCCGCGACGCTGCCAGGGCCATCATGCGCGAAGTCCGTTCAGAACCGGCAGTCCGCAGTCTGTATCAGTTGCGCAAAGGCACCGCCCAGCGTGCGGTTGTGGTGGCCGATGATGAGCTCGGCCTGCAGCAGCGGCGAATCGGTGGTGGTATGGGCATCCGCCACCAGCACCGGGCGGAAACCCAGGCCGGCTGCGGCACGGCAGGTGGTGTCCACGCAGAACTCGGTCTTCATGCCGGCGATGACCAGTTCGGCAATGCCGGCTTCGGCAAGCCAGGCGGCCATGCCGGTGCCCTGGAAGCAGCTGGGCCGTGTCTTGTCGAAGACGCGGTCCCGCTGCGCATCGATGCCCAGCTGCGGCAGCAGTTGCGTGAGCGGGCTGCCGGGGGCGATCGGCGAGCCTGCAGGGCCGGTGTGGCGCGCGGCGAAGATGGGCGCGCCGGCTTCACGGGCGCGGGCGATCAGTTGTCGGGTGTTCGCCAGCACGCGGTCCTTGTCGAACGGCGCATCGCTGCCGTTGAAAAGACCTAGCTGCATGTCGATGACGAGCAGGGCACGCCGTGGGCCGTCCGGTACGGCCGTCGAGGAGGGGGAGGAAGCTGCGGACGCGACGGAAGGGGTGGAAGGGGCGGAAGCGGGAATCTGCATGAAGTCTCTCCGGTGATGCCCTGGATGCACGGAGAAACGCAAAGGCCCCGTCCATCGTGGGCGGGGCCTTGGGGGATGGTGGCTGCCTTGCGGCGCTCAGGTATCCGTCCACGGTCCGCCGTTGGCGGTCGTGGTGGTGGTCGTGAGGCGGTGCGTGGCAAAAACCATCCGCGCATCCTGAGGCCGGCGCTGCGGCCTGTCAACCCTTGCGTGTGCGGGTCTGGCCCTCACGACTTGTTGACCTTGTGGTCCTCGCCCTTGGCTTCTTCCATGGCCTCGGGCTCCAGTTCCTCGGCGGAGCGATTGAGGTGGATGAAGGCGCCCCAGCCCAGCAGCAGGACGCCCACGGCGCTGACCAGGGCGGCGGGATAGAGAAGGTGGGCCGGCTCTTCCTGCGTCTTGAAGGCAGCGACCAGGGCCTCCACGGCCAGGGCGACGACCAGCACCACCAGAAAGCGCGAGAGAAAGCGGCGCACGCGCGTGGGGCCGCTGATGTGGGCTTCGCGTATGACCTCCTCTTCGGTGATGGTCTGGGCGATCTGCAGTGCAACCACGCCGGAGGCCAGGATGCCCAGCGCCTCGACGATGCGCAGGCCCGATTCGCCATCCACGCCATGCGCCATGGCGTTCCAGCCCTTCAGGCCCGCGATCCAGAGCAGGGCCATGGCGGCCAGCGAAAACAGCAGCGCGATGAGTGCGTGCAACACGGTGAAAAGGGTATGGATGGCTTTCATGGCAGAAGGCGGAGAGTGGGCCGTGGCGCATGTTTCCACGGCGCAGGCGCGCCGCTTGTAGGAAGCGGCGAACAGCGTTGGACAGGCGGCCTGCCTGTCTGCGGGTCACGGGCATGGATAGAATCCGGGGACCATGCCCAGATGGTTCATCGCGGTTTTCTCCCTGCACTTCGTCGTCAGCGTGGCCTTGTCCACGCTGGGGCTTGCGCCATGGCGCGCCCTGCCGCACGAGCCATGCGAGCCGCCCGGTGTCCACCCGCGCGCCGCCTGCGCCGGCCCGGAGCGCGTGGCGGCGCCCCGGGTGGACACGGCCTCCCTGCTCGACGACTTCGACCACGCGCTGATGGACGACCAGCAGGACCTCCCCGATGTCGTGCATGCCGTGGACGGCATGCCGGCACCCCGCCTGCAGGCGGGGCGCCACATCACCGCCAGCCTGCGCGAAGGCCCGTGGCGCAGCCTGGCCCCGCCCGACCGGCCTCCCCGGGCAGGCTGATCCCACATTGCCGTTTTTCTGACCTGCAGTGCCCTGCGCCTGCGGTACCTCTGCCGCTTCCGGCCCCTGTCCTGAATGCCCGGCTGCCTGGCCGGCCCCTGGCTTTCCTTCTTCCCGGACCCATCGCCGCATGGGCCCTTTCTGCCGCAGCTGCGGCTCCCGGTTCCCACAACACGCATCATGGAAATTGCCATACTTTTTGCGCTGATCCTGCTCAATGGCGTCTTCGCCATGTCCGAGATCGCGCTGGTGACGGCGCGCAAGGCGCGCCTGCAAAAACTCATTGACGAAGGCGATGCCGGCGCCGCCGCCGCCGCGCAGCTGGGGGCCGACCCCACGCGCTTTCTGTCCACCATCCAGATCGGCATCACCTCCATCGGCGTGCTCAACGGCATCGTCGGCGAGGCCGCGCTGGCCGCCCCGCTGGCCGAGTGGCTGCAGCGCATGGGCGTGCCCGCACCCTATGGCGGCTACACGGCCACGGCGCTGGTGGTGGTGTTGATCACCTACTTCTCCATCGTCGTCGGCGAGCTGGTGCCCAAGCGCATCGGCCAGACCTACCCCGAGACCTTTGCGCGCCTGATCGCACGCCCCGTCAACTGGCTGGCCCATTTGACCAAGCCCTTCGTGGTGCTGCTGTCCGTGTCCACCCATGCGCTGCTGCGCCTGCTGGGCGTCAAGGAAAACAGCGGCAGCGCCGTCACCGAGGAAGAAATCCACGCCATGCTGGCCGAAGGCACGACGGCCGGCGTCATCGAATCGCACGAGCACACCATGGTGCGCAATGTGTTCCGCCTTGACGACCGCCAGATCGGCTCGCTCATGGTGCCGCGCAGCGACGTGGTCTGCCTGGATGCCGATGCGTCGTTCGAGGACAACCTGCGCGTGATCGAGCAGTCCGACCATGCGCGCTTTCCGGTGGTGCGCGGCGGCATGGACTCCATCATCGGCGTGCTCAACGCGCGCCAGTGGCTGTCGCGCGCGCTGCAGGGCAAGGAGCAGGGCCTCACGGACCAGCCCATGCAGACCGCGCTCTATGTGCCCGAGACCATCACCGGCATGGAGTTGCTGGAGAGCTTTCGCCTGTCCGACGTGCACATGGCCTTTGTGATCGACGAGTACGGCGAGGTCCAGGGCATCGTCACCCTGCAGGACCTGGTGGAGGCCATCACGGGCGAATTCCAGCCCCGCGATCCGCGCAACTCCTGGGCGCTGCAGCGCGAGGACGGCAGCTGGCTGCTGGACGGCCACATTCCTGTGCCCGAACTCAAGGACCGGCTGGAGCTGGCCACCGTGCCCGAGGAAGAGCGCGGCCGCTACCACACGCTGGCCGGCATGGTCATGCTGCTCACGGGCCGGCTGCCGCGTGTCACCGACACCGTGCAATGGGAGGGCTGGCGCTTCGAGGTGGTGGACATGGACGGCAAGGCCATCGACAAGGTGCTGGCCATGCGCGTGGACGTGTCGCTGCAGGTGCCGGGTGATGAAGACGGCGGTGCGGCCCATGCCGTGCGCTGAACGCCGGGGCCCGCGCGGCGCATGGAAACTGCTGGCATGCGCGGCGGCCGTGGTCTTCATGGCCGCCTGCCTGGACGGCGTGCAGGGCTACCCGCAGCAGCAGGCGCCCATCATCAGCCCCTACGACATGACCCAGGAGCAGCGGCTGGCCGAAATGAACCTCATGGGCGCGGCCGGCCATGCCGACCATCGCTGGACCTACGAACTGCGTCCCGGCTGCGTGCTGCGCGTGGACCTGGACGGCCCGCAGGGCCCCAGGCCTTCGCATGACATTGCGCTGCTGGGCAGCGTGGTGGCCGTCACGGCACAGCGCGAACGCGGCAGTTTCCGCGTGGAGCTGCAGCCCGGCGACGGCCTGCAGGCCGCGCGCTCCCTGGTGCTGGAAAGCGCCAAATGGGCCGACGCCAGCTGGACCCAGCTGCTGCTGCGCCTGATGCAAAAGGGCTGCGTGGAAATGCAGGGCCGCCCGCATGGAAGGGCCGCAAGCCGGCACTGACACTGGCGTTCAAGGCGGCATCGCCATGGCACGGAGCGCGGCAGGCAAGCCGCTTTGCGCGCCCTTGAAAACAAAAGGCGGCACCGAAGTGCCGCCGGTTTGAACGCGGGACGAGAGCCCCGCGCCAAGGCAGATCGCCGGCTTACTTGGCCAGCGTCAGCGTGCCCTTCATCAGCGCGGAGTGGCCGGGGAAGGAGCAAAAGTAGCTGTAGGCCTCGCCGGCCTTCAGGGCAGCGGTGGAGAAGGTCACGGAATCGCTCTCGCCGCCGCCGATCACCTTGGTATGGGCGATCACGCGGGCATCCTTTTCCTTCACGAAGTCCTTGGCGGCGCCGGCGGCGATGCCGTCATTGGCCACGGGCTGCAGGTCGGCCGTCTTGCTCAGCACCCAGTTGTGGCCCATGGCAGTCTTGGGCAGCTTGCCCACATGCTTGAGCTTGACCGTGAACTGCTTGCAGCTGGCGGGCACGCTGATGGTGGGCTTGTTGAACTGCATGGCGTCGTTGCCTTCGATCTCGACGGCGCAGTCGGCAGCCAGCACAGGGGCGGCGACGGCGGTCATTGCGAGGGCCAAGAGGACGGGCTTCCATTGCTTTGCCATTGTTTTCTCCTTGAAAAGCGGGTGAGGTGGCTGGCATCCGAGGGCCATGGACCGGCAGGCGGCCTGTCGCCATGGATGCTTTGTATGGCTGCCTCTAGCATAGACAGGATCTTGGCAGGCGGGTTGATTTGAATCAATTCAGTCCGGTTCAGAGACTTGTGCTTGACGGAGCAATAGTGCGTTGCTCATGCCGTGCTCAGGCCCTGCTACGCGCCAGCGCGCCGCCTGCTCCTGGCATCGCCACAGCCGCGCATAGAGACCCTGGCGCTCCATCAACTCGTCGTGCCGCCCCTGTTCGACCAGCCGCCCTTCGTCCATCACCAGGATGCGGTCGGCCGAGCGTATGGAACGCAGCCGGTGGGCAATGACCACCACGGTGCGGCCACGCGCCAGCTGGCTCAGGGCCTGCTGTATGCCGGCTGCACAGGAGGCGTCCAGGCTGGCCGTGACCTCGTCCAGCAGCAGGATGGGGGCATCCTTGAGCAGGGCGCGCGCAATGCTGATGCGCTGGCGCTCGCCGCCCGACAGGCGGGCGCCGTTCTCGCCCAGGGGCGTGTCGTAGCCCTGGGGCAGTTCCATGATGAAGCCATGGGCGCCGGCCTGGCGGGCCGCCCGTTCCACGGCCGCGCGTGGCGCGTCCGGCCTGCCCAGCGCGATGTTGTCGTGCACCGAGCCTGAAAACAGCATCACCTCCTGGAACACCATGGAGACCTGGCTGTGCAGTGCCTGGCTTCCGATGGCCCGCAGGTCGTGGCCGCCGATGCGGATGGCGCCACCGTCCACCTCCCACAGCCGCGCGATCAGGTGCACAAGGGTGCTCTTGCCCGCTCCGCTGGGACCCACGATGGCCGTGACCTCGCCCCCGCCCAGGGTGCAGCTGATGCCGTGCAGCACGGGCGCTCCGGGAGCATGGCCGAAGACCACCTGGTCGAACACGATGCCGTGCGTGTCCGGCACTGCGGGCCGGGCGGGCTCGGGCAGGCCGCACTCGGCCAGCAGTGCGCGCAGGCGGCCCAGTGACTGGCGCGCGAAGCGCAGCTGCATCATGGCCAGGCCCACTTCGTAGAGCTGGCGATAGACCGCAAGCGCGAGCACGGCCAGCAGCAGCAAGGTCGTGCCGTCCAGGTCATGGCCCAGCCTTTGCGCGCCCCACCACACGGCCAGCGCAAAGCCGGCCTCGACCGCAAAGCCGAACAGCACCATCAGCGGCGCGGGCCACAGCTCGATGGCCAGCGCCTGGAGGCGCATGGCGTCCAGCGCCTTCGACAGGCGCTGGAAGGCCAGGCCGCCGCTGCGGCCCCCGAAGGCCCGCACCACGGCAATGCCCTGCACATAGTCCAGCACCTCGGCCTGGCCGCGTGCATTGGCGGCCTGCAGCCGGGCGGCCAGCCCGGTCAGCAGGTGCTGGGCGAACACCAGCAGGCCGAAGGCCGGCGGCAGCGAGGCCGCAACGGCCAGGCCCAGCTTCCAGTCCAGCGCCACCAGCAGCACCGTCACCAGCAGCGGCACCAGCAGGCCACCAAAGAACACGCCCAGAAAGTGCGCCCAGATGTCCTCGACCACGAGCAGGTCGCTCACCAGCGAGCCCGCCAGGCTGCCCGTGCGCTGCCCGGCGTACCAGCCCAGCGGCAAGGTCCTCAGATGGTCGGCCAGCCGCAGCCTGGCCCGGCCCATGGTGGCGTAGGCTCCTGCAAACGTGCTGGGCATGGCCTGGCGCGCGCAGGCAATGCGCGCGGCCAGGCAGGCCAGCAGGCCCAGGGCCACGGTGGCGATCTGGCCGCTGGCAAGGCGGTCCTGCAGCAGCCCGTTCAGCAGCCACCACAGCAGCAGATAGGGCAGGGTGCTGAACACCGACTCGGCAGCCGCCCAGGCCAGGCCACGGCGCAGGCGCGGATCGGGCCGGCCACCCGCCAGTTCCTGGCCGGCGCGCATCAGTTCGCGGATCATGGCCGTTCTCCTTTTTCTGTCATTTCCTCTTCTGCCGTTTCTTTGAATGGTGGCTCTTCGGCGGGCCGCAGCTGCCAGCCGGCGCTGCGCTGCTGGTCATCCCACAGCTGGCGGTACAGCGGGCAATCGGCCAGCAGGGATGCGTGCCGGCCCTGGCCGACGACGCGGCCACCATCCAGAACGACGATGTGGTCCGCCTCGGCCACGGTCTGCAGCCGGTGGGCAATCATCAGCACCGTGCGACCGCGGCAGGCCTGGCTCAGCGCCTGCTGGATCAGCAGTTCGCTCTCGGCGTCGGCATGTGCCGTGGCCTCGTCCAGCAGCAGGATGGGTGCGTCGCGCAGCAGGGCGCGCGCGATCGACAGCCGCTGGCGCTCACCGCCCGACAGCCGCGCGCCACGCTCGCCCAGTGGCGTGTCCCAGCCCTGTGGCAGCCGCTCGATGAAGTCCAGCGCGCGTGCCGTGCGGGCCGCCTCGCGCAGTGCGGCATCGCTGGCATCGGGCCGCGCGATGCGCAGGTTGTCGCGCACGCTGCCGTGAAACAGATGTACTTCCTGGAACACGATGGCAATGCGTGCCAGCAGTTCGTCCTGGGGCCAGTCGCGCACATTGCGGCCGCCCACGCGCACGCTGCCTGCCGTAGCCTCGGCCAGGCGCGGCACCAGGCGCGCGACCGTGCTCTTGCCCGCACCCGAAGGGCCGACCAAGGCCGTCACGCGGCCCGCCGGTGCCTCGAAGCGAATGCCGTTCAGCACGCCGGCCTGCTCATAGGCGAAGTGCACGTTCTCGAAGGCGATGCCGTGCAGCGCCTGCCGCGCGGGCAGGCTGGGCATGGCCAGCTCCGTCGGCTCGGGCAGCACTTCGGCACGCAGCACCTCGTCCATGCGGGCCAGGGCCGGGCTGCGCCTGGCCTGCTCGCCAAAGGCAAAGGTCAGGCGCAGCAGCGGCTGCAGCACCACGGGGGCGACCAGCAGGAACAGCACGACGGTGGCCGTGTCCACCTCGCCGCTCGCATGCAGCCATGCGCCCAGCGGCGCGACGATGACCAGGTTGGCCGACAGCAGGGCCATGAAGGCCGCCCAGCCGCCCGCCGATTCGGCCGCATGGCGCTCCACCCACTGCACGGCGGCATCGATGGCCTGCGAGAAGTCGCCGAAGGCCCGCGCGTCCAGCCCGAAGACCTTGACCACGGGCATGGAGCGCAGGTACTCGACGATCTGCGTGGAAATGCGTTCCTGCACGGCATGCCACTGCTGCATGCGTTCCTCGGAGCCCCTGAGCATGTGGGCCTGGTATGCCAATGCTACTGGCAGCGGTGCCAGCGAGGCCAGGGCCAGGCGCCAGTCGGCCAGGAACAGTAGCGCCAGCGCGGCCAGTGGAGCCGCTGCGGCGGCGGCCGCGTCAGGCAGCATGTGGGCCAGAAAGCCCTCCATGGATTGGCTGTCGTCGATCACGGTCTTGCGCAGCGCGCCGCTGCCCCTGCGCGCAAAAAAGCCCAGAGGCACCTGGGACAGGCGGTTTGCCATGGCCAGGCGCAGCCGGTACAGCACGGCAAAGGCGCCCCAGTGGGCAAAGCCGTGCGACAGCGCCATCAGCAGCCAGCGTGCCATGACCAGCAGCAGGGCCTGCGTCGCCAGCGCACGGATCTGATCCGCATCGGCCTGCGGCGCCGCCAGTTCCAGCGCAATGCGGTAGAGCATCCAGAAGGGCGCCAGCGACAGCGCTGTCGAGGCCACGGCCAGCAGTGCGGCCAGCGACAGGGAAATGGGCGCCATGCGCACCAGGGCCACGAAGCCCAACGGGCGGGAACGGTCGGGGCCGGCCTTCATCGCGGTGCATCCTGCTGCAGCCGGATGCGTGGCAGCGCGGCCCAGATCAGCAGCAGCACGGCCAGGCCTGCGGCCCAGGCGGCGGCAAAGGCCCAACCATAGCCCTGGCTGGCGCCCAGGCTGCCAATGGCGCCGGCAGCCGCGGCATTGGCCAGGCTCTCGCAGCACTGCATGGCCGTGTAGTCGGTGCCTGGCCGCTCGGGCGAAGCCCAGTTCATGAACAGCGCCCAGATGGCCACATACATGGCGCCTGCCGCGACGGACTCCATGCCGAAGGCCAAGCACAGCAGCGGCAGATTGCGCACGTCCAGCAACTCCATGGCCCAGGTCGTTCCCAGCAGTGCCGTGGCCAGTGCGCAACTGAAGGCCACGGCGCGTCGGTTGCCCAGCCGGCGCACCAGCGCAATGCCCAGCAGCACGCCGCCGGCGGCCGTGGCCAGCAGCTTCAGCGTCTGCAGCAAACCGATCTGCGACAGGCTCAAGCCCCGGTCCACCAGCCAGGGCTGGGCCAGCGTCTCCACGGCCGTGCTGGCGAACTTGAACACCAGGGCCAGCATCAGCGCCCAGGCCAGATCCGAATGGCGGCGCAGATCGCGCAGACGGGCGGGTGGCGGCCTGTCGCCGCCGCCCGGGGCCGCCCGGTTCGGCGATGCCGATGCCCAGCGCGTATCCAGCGCCAGCGGCAGGTACAGCGCCAGCGGCAGGTACAGCGCCAGCATCAGGGCGGCCATGCCGCCCATGGCCGCCTGCCAGCCCCAGCGGTCCACGACCATCAGCAGGCCGCCGCCGCCGACCAGCATGCCCGCGATGAAGCCCGCCACCTGGATGGCATTGGCCGGCCCGGCGGACCTGCCCTGCAGCCGCGCCACGGCATAGGCATTGGTGGCAATGTCCTGCGTTGCCGCCAGCGTATTGAGCGCGAGCACGGCGGCCAGCGTGGCATGCAGGCCCTGAGAGGGCGGTAGCGCGATCAGCGCCAGGCAGGCCAGCACGGCCAGCGCCTGGGTGACGCCCACCACGCGGGCATGGCCCCAGCGTGCGCAGGCGTTGTCCACGGGCGCAGCCCATAGGAACTTCAGCGCCCAGGGCAGAAAGGCCAGGCCCACCAGGCCCACTTCTGCCACGCCATGGCCGCCCTGGCGCATCAGCGTGCCCAGCGCGTGAAAGGCCAGACCTGTGGGCAGGCCCTGGGCCGTGTACATCAGCGCCAGGGCGCGGTACTCGGTGGCGAGCGAAGCTGGGGTGGCCGGCAAGGCCATGCCGGCTTGATCGATGGGATTCATGCCGCCGCCCTCAGAAATCGACCGAGGCGCGCACGCCCAGGGTGCGCGGCGCGCCGGCCACGACGGTGCGGGCATCGAGCGCACGCACCAGGTATTTCGCATCGCCAAGGTTCTTGCCGTACAGGCCCAGCGTCCAGCGGCCTGCGCGGAAGCTCACATGGGCATCGACCAGGGTGTAGGCCGCGTTGGTCACCGTGCTGTCGGGATACAGGGCCGAGCTGCCCACGCGGCGCACGGACACCCCGGTCTCCCAGCCGTCGGCGGGCTTCCAGTTCAGCGCCAGGCCGAAGCTGTGGCGCGGCGTGTTGGGAAACTGCCGGCCCGCAAAGTCCTCGCCGCCCTTGACGTAATCGTCGTACTGCGCGCGCACCCAGCCTGCGCAGCCCCGCAGTTCCAGGCCCGCAGTCGGCCGAAGCGCGGCATTCAGCTCCACGCCCTCGCTGTGGGAGCGGCCCGCGTTGCTGACCAGGCTGGCGCCGCCTGCGCCGATCACCACCACCTGCTGGTCACGCAGCCGCGTATGGAACACGGTGGCGCCCAGGTCCCAGCGGTTGCCCGCGCCGCGCATGCGCCAGCCGGCCTCCACATGGTTGCCGTACTCGGGCGCATAGGGCGTGGCCGCGGAGGAGGGCGTGTAGGCATAGAGATTGAAGCCCGAGGCCTTGTAGCCGCGTGCCAGAGTGAGCCAGGCGAATTGTTCCGCAGCCGGGGTCCACTCCAGCGTCAGGCGCGGCAGCCATTCGCTGTCGCGCACGCGCAGGCCGTCGATGCGGTCGGCGCTGGTGTAGGGCGTGTCGGGCACGCCGTCGCCGTCGCTGTCGAAAT
Organism: Delftia sp. UME58; assembly: GCF_014170385.1. Classification (NCBI taxonomy): domain Bacteria; kingdom Pseudomonadati; phylum Pseudomonadota; class Betaproteobacteria; order Burkholderiales; family Comamonadaceae; genus Delftia; species Delftia sp. UME58. Next base: position 31,703 of record NZ_LZZV01000014.1, on the reverse strand, counting down.
AGCCGCTCTGGTCGCTGGCCCAGTCCATGCGGCGGCGGTCCTGCTCCAGGCGCAAGGCGCCGGCCAGCCGCCACCGCTCTGCAAGGCGCCAGCCCAGCTCGCCGAACACGGCGGCCGTGGCACCGCGCACGCGTGCCGTGGTCTCGCTGCGCATGTAGCCGGGCACCTCGAACAGGTAGGGCGCGGACTTGTCCATGCGCGAGGCATAGGCGCCCGCCATCCAGTCCAGGCCGCCGACCGGGGCCGACGCGCTGGACAGCCGGGCTTCGGCACTGAACTGCCGTGTGCGGCTGTCGAAGCCCGAAGGCCCGCCGTACTGCGACAGCGGCATCCAGTAGTTCCAGTGCGCCTCGGTGGCGCCCAGCGTGATGGCCAGGCGCTGGCCACCGCGCAGCGCGCGCTGGTACTCGCCCGTCAGCAGCGTGTAGTCGGTGTCGCTGCGCCCGGCATCGCTGGCCGCGGATTCATGGGCGTGCGCCTGGGCTGTCGACACGAAGAAGTCATTGCCGCCCTCGCGCCTGGCATGGTGCAGCCCCAGTCGCCATTCGCCGCCCGCCCCGTCGGTATGCAACAGCTTCAGCCGTGCGAAGCGGCTGCTCCAGCCCGCCGTGTCGCTGCGGCCCAGCGCGCGGTTGTCCACATGGCCATCGGCATCTTCGCTACCCAGCGACAGGCGCAGGCCCGTGCGCTCGCCCAGCGGCATGTCGAAGGCCGCGCTCGCGCGCCGGCGGTTGCCGCTGCCGTAGTCGAACTGGGCCGATCCGCCCCATTGCAGGCCCGGGTCGCGCGTGCGCAGCGAAACCAGGCCACCCATGCTGTTCTGGCCATACAGCGTGCTCTGCGGGCCACGCAGCACCTCGATGCGATCCAGGTCGAACAGCGTGCCCAGCGCATTGCCGTAGACGGGAACGCCGTCGATCAGCACGCTGGTGCTCAGGCTGTCGGACTCGTCGTCGGAAAAGCCCAGTCCGCGCAGCGACAGCGTGGGCGTGCTGCCCGTGAAGTCCGTGAAATAGACGTTGGGCAGCTGCTGGGCGACATCGGCCAGCGACTGCAGACCCTGGCGCTCCACGGCCTGCCCATCGACCAGGTCGATGCTGGCGGCCGTCTGCAGCAGCGTGCGCTCCTGCTTGGTGGAGCGCACGACGACGGAGTCCAGTACGGCGGTGCCGTCCGGGTCCTGCTGGGCGCGGGCACCGCAGGTGAAGGCGCCGCCGGCAAGCGCCAGGCACAAATGGGCGGTCAGTGGCCGCATCGAGGTCGAAAGCATGGTCATTCCAATGGTTTGCGTGCAACGATGCTAATAATTCTCATTAAGATCCTGTGCTCCAGGAGGGAGCGCTCGTGCTCAGCGAAGGAGTTTTTGATGCCAGACATTCCCGTGGTCGATGTGGCCGGCCATTTGCCGACGGACCTGATGCAACGCCCCGAGCTGTGGCCGGCCGGCCCGCAGCGCAGCGGTGCCCATACCAATGCGCAGGGACTGTCGGCCTTCGCCAGCCGCAGCGAGTACGCCAGTCCGATAGCCATCACCGTGACCGATTCCGAGCATAGGCTGCACCTGTCGGTCTGGCTCAGGGACGGCGTGGATGTCGATGCCGAGGGCTTGCGCATGCGCATCGAGGGACGGCAGACCGTCGCGGGCTTCATGCCAGGCGCACGCTGGACCACGCGCTTCGTGGGCGAGGCCCATCATGTGGGCCTGCTGCTGCACCCCGAGTGCCTCAAGGCCCTGGCTGGCGAGGAGGGCGAGGCCTTCTTCGACGCCTTGCGCCGGGACGGCGGCCTGCGCGTGGCCGCAGGCGACGCCCGCACGCTGCGCGCGGCAAGGGAACTGGAGGAGGTGCTGCTCGCGCCCGACCGGCTGGCCCTGCTGCGCGAGGCCAAGAGCCTGGAGCTGCTGGCCTGCCTGATCGAGGACTGCCGGCGCCAGGCCAGCCAGGCAGGCACGCTGCCGCGCCAGGCGCGCGAGCGGCTGCAGCACGCGCGTGATCGCCTGCTCAGCGACATCGCCGATCCGCCCACCCTGCAGCAACTGGCCGACGAATGCGGGCTCAACACCTTCGCGCTCAAGCGCGGTTTCAAGCAGTTGTTCGGCGAGCCTGTGTTCGTGCTGTTGCAGCGCGAACGCATGCGCAGGGCCTGGGAGCTGATCGCCGTGGGCGGCATGTCGGCAGCAGAGGCCGGCAGCCAGGTCGGCTACTGCAACATGAGCCATTTCGGCGCCGCCTTCCGGCGTGCGCATGGCATGCTGCCTGGGGAAGTACGCCGGCGGTCGCGCGTTGCGGACATGGGGCTGGCCGATGGCTGAAGTCCGGGTGCAGGGATCGGCTGATGTGCGATGCCTGCATTTTTTTCCATTTCTCCCGCAGACGCTTCGTGCATTTTGTTACGATAGCGGCAGTCTATAGGGGAAATTTATGAGAGTTACTGTTTTCATAGGTGCAGCCATGGGTGTCATTTTTCTGCTGGCCGCGTTCTTTGTCAGCGGAGCGCCGCAGGAAGCGGCGCTGGCGGGCATGGCCTGCGCCAGCGCCATCATTCCCTATGTGCTGTTCAGGCTGCAGTCGGTCGCGGTGGAGCAGCGGCAGCGCCAGGAGATCATCGACCTGCTCAAGCAGGGCCATGGCCCGATGCATGGCGCAGTGCCCGGCCATGACGCGCCGCAAGACCAAGGCACGGGCGGCCTTGCCACGCCCAGGACCTGGATGTCCTGAGATGGGCAACAGGTCCTGAGCGCCGGTCTCAGGTGAACTGCACCACCACACGCCGGTTGGTGCGGCTTTTCTTCTCGATCCTGGTGACGGCCACCGTGCCGATCTCGGCCGTGCTGCGCACATGCGTGCCACCGCATGGCTGGCGGTCCAGGCCGGGGATGTCGATGATGCGTATCGTCGCCGTGCCGCCCGGAGGCGCCGCGCCTGCGGTGCGCACCAGGTCGGGCTGGGCGGCCAGCTGCGCTGGGGTGATGCGGTCCACGCTCACCGCATGGCCGGCAGTGATCATGGCGTTCAGGCGCTCGGTCAGGTCGGCCTTGTCCAGCGTGGACTCGGGCAGGTCGAAATCGAGGCGCGCCGAGTCGGGCGAGATGCTGCAGCCCGTCATGGGCACAGGCACCAGCACGCCCAGCAGGTGCAGGCAGGTGTGCAGGCGCATCAGCCGGTGGCGCCTGTCCCAATCGATGGCTACCTGAACGCGCTCGCCCACCTGGGGCGGGGCATCGGTCTGCAGCACATGCAGGATGCGCTGACGGTCATCGGCATAGACGGTGTCGATCAGGGCCAGGCTGCGGCCATCGGCCAGGGTCAGCGTGCCGGTGTCGCCGGCCTGGCCGCCGCTGCGGGCATAGCAGACCGTGGCATCGAGCTCGATGCCCTCGGCGCTGACGGCCGTCACGGTGGCTTCGCAGCGGTCCAGGTAGGCGTCGTCGTCAAAGAGCTTGTGCGTCTGGGGCATGGGGTGTCTCCGGGGTCCTGGTTGTTGGGTTGGGGGCTTCAGCGCAGGGCGCACAGGCCCTGGGCGATCTCCATCTGGTGGCATGGGAGCCGCCGGCCCGGGGTGCAATGCCCCGTAGGTCGGCCGCATGCCGGGCGCTGCGGTCCAGACCGGCTGCGGCGGCGATGAGATGGTCAGGCTCCAGTGTCATGGCGCGGTCCATGGTATCGGCGGCATGGCGGGGCCGGGCAGTACGCCTGGGCGAAAAGCCCCCAGTACAGTCCATGGCCCGCAGCGGCGGCAGTCGCCTGCTTGACAGCCTGTCAAGTGGCGGTGCCCGCGACCTGACAAGTCCGGCGCCCGCGCCGCCTGCGTGCCGGGGAACAATGGCGCAGCCCTTGCCGATGGCGCTACAGATTTTTCCGAAGCTGACGACATACGCAGGGCATGAATCTGTGAGTTTTCCGAGGGACTGTCCGGATGGATCAAGAGCTTTTGCTTCCGACCGGTGCAGGCTCCACCCCCGTCTCCATCCCGGCAGGCCCTGGTTTGCGGCTGCCCACATTGTTCATCTCCTCATCCCCATGAGCACTACCGATCTTCACGCGGCTTCCCTGAGCGATCTCTATGACCGGCTGCATGAAGGCCTCAGCGACGAGGCCTTTGCCGCCGAACTCGACGCCCGCCTGCATGACGGGCGGGCCGACGAGGTCCGCACCTTCCTGCGCGACTGCGAGGAGCGTTGTCTCAACATCCTGGGGCATCTGAGCGGCAGCGACGCACCCTGGTCGCGTGACGGCGATCGCTGGCTGGCTTTTGCGCGGCTCACCGTGCCGCGCGGCCATGTGCTGTCGGGCCGCAGCGAGGAGCTGACCAATGCCCATGTGGCTGCCGAAGTGCGCGTGCTGGCCGAGCAATGGCTGGCCCACGCCCGCAGCGCCGACCTGCCTGTGTACAAGGGCATAGGCTTGGTGCTCGGCAGCCTGCTGCCCTGGCTCAGCTATCCCGGCATGCCCTATGGCGAGGTGACGTCCACGCTGGACTGGGCGCTGGTGCTGCGCGAGGAGGCCGGGTTCCGCCGCAACCATGAGTACCACGCGGCCTGGAAGCCCCTGGTCGCCCAGCTGAACGATGCCGACCTGCTGCGCTACGCCGCCGTGGGCGGCAAGCTGTTCGACGATGTGCTGGACCACTACCGCAACGAGCGCCAGCCCATGCAGCCCAAGGGCCAGGGCTGGAAGGACTGGCTGCCTTTCTTTGCCGAGCATCCCCAGCTCTTCGACAAATCCTACATAGATGATCCCGACCTGATCGGGCAGCGCTGGGCCAGTGCCGGCGCGCCCCGGCGAGAGGAACTGGCCGCGCTGCTGCTCAGCCAATTGACCTACTCCCAGCGCGCCGAGCGTACGAGCGCATTGCAATTGCTGGACCGCCTGGTGGCCGAGGATCCCGCGCCCTTTGCCAAGCAGCTGCGTGAGAATGGCCGCTACCAGATCAGCCTGGCGCTGGCCATGCATGTCATGAAGCAGGACGATGCCGCCTTGCTGCCCCTGCTGCTGCCCGCCATGGCCCAGCGCTGCGACCGCGAGGACGAGCTGCGCCGCTACCGCAGCGTGATCCGCGAACTGGTGACCCGCCGCCCGGCCGATCTGGCCGAGGTGCCTGTCAAGGACCTGGTCAATGTGCTGCCCGTGCTCGACACCGCCAGCCTGAAGGCCGCGATGCCTGCGCTGACCGCCATCATCACCGGCAGCAGCGCCAAGGGCCTGCGCGCTGCCATGGCCGGCCTGGCCGCCCATATTCCGCTGGCCAGCTTGGTGGATGCCGGCTGGCTGAACAAACCGCCCAAGAACCTGCTGCTGACCTGCCGCGACGTGCTGCTGGCCCACCCCGACACCGCTGTCGGTCCCTTGCTGGCGCAGTTGCTGGCCGGCGGCAAGCTGGATGCGGCCTCGGCCAGCAGCGTGCAGCAGCGGCTGCAGCAGTTGGGCCTGACAGGGCAGGGCGCCTCGGCATCGGATGAAAGCCAGGCAGATGCCGCATCGCCAGCGTCTGCCGCTGGCGGCGTGGACCTGGAAGCCCAGCTCGCTTCCATCAAGCGCCTGAGCGCGGCCATCAAGCCCTTCGATACGCCCGAGCTGCTGGCGCTTTGTGCGCCGCTGTCCGAACACGCGGCCCGCGTGCTGCTGCATGTGTCCGCCATTGCCGAAGGCGGCCTGCCGCCGCTGGCCGGCGAGCTGCTGGCGCGCATTCCGGCCGACAACCGTGCCCGCCTGGCGCTGGCCCTGGTGCAGCAATGGATTGCTTCCGAGGGCGAACCCAAGCAGCGCTGGGCGCTCAGGCTGCTGCCCGGCCATGCCGATGACCGCGTGGTCGATGCGCTGGTGTCCGCCGTCCAGGCCTGGAACCGCCCGCGCCTGCAGCGCGCGGCCGCCGCCGTCGAGCATCTGGGCGAGGTGGACAGCCTCTACGCTCTGCTGCGCGTGCAGGAGATCTCCGAGTCGCGCTCGCTCAAGGACCAGGTGCAGCGCACGGCGCGCATCGCCCTGCGCGCTGCCGCCGCGCGCAGGGCGATGCGCGTGCCCGAACTTTTCGACGAGCTGACGCCGGACTTCGGCCTGGGCCAGGGCCTGACGGTCACGGTGGGGCCGCAGAGCTACCGCGTGGAGCTGCAGGGCGATCTGAGCCTGCGCGTCATCAACGACAAAAACAAGGCCAGCAAGACCATTCCTGCGGTCAAGGACGAGGCGCTCAAGCCCGAATGGGAGGCGGCCACCGCGCAGCTCAAGACCCTGGCCACCAGCCTCAAGACCGTGGTCAAGCAGCAGGCGCCGCGCATGCTGGCCGCCCTGGTCAGCGGCAAGCGCTGGCCGCTGGATCGCTGGCAGCGGCTGTTCGTGGCTCACCCGCTGCTGCGCATCGTGGGGCGCAGCCTGATCTGGCGCGCAGAGGATGCGCCGGGCCTGGCGCGCACCAGCTTCCGCCTGGCCGAGGACTTCTCGCTGGTCGATGTGGAGGATGAAACCGTGGCCCTGCCGGCTGGCTCCAGCATCAGCCTCTGGCACCCGGCCACGGCCCAGCCCGGCGAGCGCGAAGCCTGGCAGGCCTACATGGCCGACTATGAGCTGGAGCCCCTGGTTGACCAGCTGGGCGCCTGCGCCGAGCAGCCCGCGCCAGGCCAGTTCAAGAACGGCATGCTGCTGCCGCCTGCGCCGATCACGCTGGCGCAGGAGCAGCTTGGCGGCCTGCTCAAGAAGTTCGGCTACCGGCCCGGCCCCGTGGGCGATGGCCCCAGCATCAATGAGCATGTGTGGCGCCTGCCCGCGCTGGAGCTGAGCCTGGAGCTGTCGCATGGCTATTTCCCGCCCTACCTGGATCTGGGCCTGCCCGTGGCCGTGGAAGGCCTGCGCGTGCACGACCTGAGCAAGGAATACGGGGCCAGCGCCGACCCGGCGCGGCTGCCCAAGCCGCTGCTGGCCACGCTGCAAGGCCAGTGGCTGGCCCTGGCGGCCAAGGCGGCAGCCTGAGCCTTTGTGAACCTTTGCTCCCTTGAAACGTTGGCCGCCCGACCGCCCATCACCCAAGACTCCACAGACCATGAGCAACAACGAGACAGCAGCGCTTCCCCTGCAGGCTTTGTACGAACTGCACACGGCCGCGCCGGCCGGGCGCGAGGGCATGCCGGCCTTTGCCGCCGAACTGGCAAAGCGCCTGGCCCAGGGGCGCGATGCCGAGGTGGCGGACTTCCTGCGCGACAGCAGCAGCCTGTGCCAGGAGCGGCTGCACCAGTTGCCCGGCGAGCATGCGCCCTGGCAGCGCGACCACGCGCTGTGGCTGGCGCTGGCGCGCATCAGCCTTCCGCTGGGACAGTTCTATGGGGGCAACTCGGGCGTGCCCCGGCGCAGCGCCGAGCTGACGGCCGAACTGACGGCACTGGCCCGCGCCTGGCTGGATGACTGGGGCAGCCGCAGCCACCAGCCCTGGAGGCTGCGCGATGGCTACGACCTCGTGCTCAGGCAGGTGTTTGGCGTGCTGGGCCATGAAGGCATGTCCAGTGCCGAGATCACCGGCCTGCTGCGCTGGGCGCGGAAACTGAGCGCAAAGGCCGGCATTGCGCCCGGCGCGCAGTACTACTGCCAGTGGCAGCACCTGCTGCACCAGCTGCCCGAGCCCGAACTGCTGGCCATGGCCATCGAGGACGGCGGCGGCCAGCTCAGCCGCGACATCGTCCAACGCCAGCTGCCGCTGCAGCGCACGCGGCCTGCAGCGCAGCGCTGGGCGCTGTGGCGGGATTTTTTTGCGCAATTGCCCGCCATGCTTGACCAGCTGCGCCTGCCCGAGCCGGTGCTGATCGCATCGCGCTGGGAGACGGCCGAGGCCGCGCGCCGCGACCTGCTGGCCCAGGACCTGTTCAAGGCCTTGTGCTTTGCCTCCGAAGAAGACTGGCCGCATGACCGTGCCCTGGTGGAGCGCATGCTGCAGACCGATGCCGCACCCCTGGTCGCCTGGTTCAGGCAACTGGGCCACCTGGCGATCAATCCCGCCGTGGCGCAGCGGCTGTGGGAAGCCCGGTGGACGGCCCTGCTGCCGCTTCTGTTGCCGGCCTGCGCAGACGGCTGCAAGCACGAATCCGACCGCGCCGGCTACGCTTCCGTGGCCGAGACCTTGCTGGCCGATCGCCCTGGCGACCTGGCCCGGCTGGCCGCCGGCCCGCTCACGCACCTGCTGCCCGCGCTGCGCGTGGACACGCTGCAGCGGCTGCTGCCGCAACTGGGCAAGGCCGCCTCCGGCAGTGCCTCCAAGGGCTTGCGTGCGGCGCTGGCACAGGCGCTGTCTGCCTTGCCCGTGGATGCGCCCCAGGCCGCCGGCTGGCTGGCCAAGCCCAACAAGAACCTGGTGCTGGCCTACCGCGATGTGCTGGTGGCCCATCCTGATCCGGCGTCCGGCAGCCTGCTGTCGGCATTGCTGGCCGGTGGATTGCTGGATGCGGCCGAGCAAGGCCCGGTGCAGGCGCGCCTGAAGGATTTGGGTGCCGCAGCCCCGGCTGCGGACGCAGCCAGGCCACCTGCCGGCGAGGCCGCGCCAGCTGGCAGCGATGGTGCCGACTCTCTGGCAGAGCTTGAAGCCCAGGCCGCCAGCCTGCAGCGTCTGTCGCCCGCCATTGCCGCGCTGGACCAGCCGGCGCTGCTGGACCTGCTCGCGCCCCTGTCCGCCCAGGCCGCGCGCGCGCTCCTGCACCTGGCGGCCACCAGCCCGCAGGAGCTGCCTGCGCTGGCCCATCAACTTCTGGCCCAGGCCAGCGCCGAGAATCGCGCGCGGCTGGCCCTGGCCCTGGTCCAGCACTGGGTGGCTGCCGATGGCGCGCCCGAATCGCGCTGGGTGCTCAAGCTGCTGCCCGGCGCGGCGGACGACCGCATCGTCGATGTGCTGTCCTCGGCCGCCCTGGCCTGGCACAAGACGCGCAAGGAGCGCGCCGTGGTCGCGCTGCAGCAGCTGGGCCGGCTCGACACCGTCTATGCCCTGTCCTGCGTGCAGGCCCTGGCCACCGGCAAGACGCTCAAGCCCAGCGTGCTGGCCGCCGCGCAGGCCGTGCTGGCCGGGGCCGCCGTGCGGCGCGGCATGGCGCTGGCCGACCTCGGCGACGAGCTGACGCCGGACTTCGACATGGGCCGGGGCGTGCAATTGCAGGTGGGCGCGCAGACCTATGACGTGCTGCTGCAGGGCGACCTGTCGCTGCGCCTGCGCACGCCGGCCGGCAAGCTGGTGCGCAGCCTGCCGGCCCTGGCCGACGAGGGCCTGCGCACGGAGTGGGATGCGGCCGCCGCGCGGCTCAAGACGCTGTCCAAGGGCATCAAGGCCGTGCTGCAGCAGCAGGCGCCGCGCCTGCAGTCCTGCCTGATGCTGGGCCGGCACTGGCCGCTGGACACCTGGCGCCGCCTCTTCCTGGAGCACCCGCTGCTGCGCGTGGTGGCACAGGGCCTGGTCTGGCGGGTGGAGCCCGCGGCCGGCCAGCCGTTCAGCCTGCGCATTGCCGAGGACCTGTCCCTGGTCGATGCCCAGAGCGATGCGGTGCAACTGCCGGCCGAGGGCCGCATCGCCCTGTGGCACCCCGCGCAGGCCACCGAACAGGAGCGTGCGCAGTGGCGCGAATGCCTGGCCGACTACGGCCTCAAGGCCCTGATCGAGCAGGTCGATGCGCCCGCCGACCTGCCGCTGGCCAGCCAGTGGCAGCAGGAACTGCTGCAGCCCCTGGCACCGATACGGCTCACGCAGCAGGCGCTGGACGGCCTGGCAGGCCCATGGCGCTTTCATGCCGGCCCCGTGTGCGATGGCCCCGGCATCTACCTGCACCTGCGGGACTTTGCCGTGCAGCGCTGGCGCGTGGAACTGCTGCACAGCGCGGCCATGCCGTACTACGAGCCCGGCCATGAGATCGACATCGAAGGCTTTGCCCTGCGCGACATGGCCGCCGACCGCCTGCTGCCACCGGCCGAATGGCCGCTGCCGCTGCAGGCATCGCTGTGCAGCATGCTCCAGGCCCTGGCCGCGCGCGCTGCGGGCGCGGCAGCCACAGCGGCTGCAGCCCAGGTTTGACTCCCTCCAGAACCCCTGAATCCATGAACTCTTCGACCCTAGAACACACCGACCAGGCCACGCTGGAGGAACTGAGCGCCTCGCTGCCACCCGCCGAACTGGTCCAGGTGCTGGCCAGCCGCATGCGCGCGGGCCGGCATGACGAAGTGGGCGCCTTCACGCGCAAGGCCTTCGACGACTATTCCAACCCCATCCGCGCCCTGGGCAACTTCGATCTGCCCTGGACCCATGACCATGAACTGTGGCTGGCCTTCGCGCGGCAGACCATCCCTTTCGGGCGCAGGATCGACGGCAGCCTGGACGGCGACATTCCGCGCCACAGCCCCGAGCTTGCGGCCGAGTTCGAGCAGATGGCGCGCGCCAGCCTGGCCCGTCCACCTGCGCCGGACGGCGACAACGACTACCGTGAAATCCGCATCCTGGACATGTTCGGCTGGCTCTGGTACCCGGGCATCAGCCGCGAACGGGTGATGCAGCTGCTGGACTGGGCCGCAGAGCTGAACGTCCAGTCCGGCGGCAGGTATGACAGAGCCGACTGGAAACTGCTGCTGGGCAGCCTGGACGACCAGGACCTGATGGAGCTGGCAGAGCGCGGCGGCGCGCTCTATGCCGACATCCGCGATGTCTACATGAAGCGGCACAGCGACGTTCCGCACCCGCAGCGCTGCGCGCCCTGGTACGACTTCTACCGCCGCCATCCCGACTGGTTCGACGACAAGCCCATCAACGAAGACCCGGGCCTGATCGCGCTGCGCTGGGACCTGGGCGCCGATGCCCAGCGGCGGCTGGAACTGGTCAACCTGCTGCTGGGCAGGGCGGACCGCGAGCCGGCTGATTACTTCATCCCCATTTTCGACCGCCTGGTGCGGGAGGATGCCGCGCCCTTCATCGCCTGGATCGAAGGGTGGCAGCCCAAGTACCACTTCGATGCGGTGGTCGCCCGGCAGATCTGGACGGCACGCTACCCGGAGCTTTTGCCCCATCTGCTGCGCTGCATATTGCAGAAATCGCGGATCGAGCCCTTCATCGGCCTGCTCAACCAGATGCTGACCGAGCAGCCCGACTATCTGCGCGAGATTCCTACCGTGCGCCTGGCCCCGCTGCTGGCGCAGCTGGACCCGGCCATGCTGCATGCCCGGCTGCCCCTGCTGGGCGAACTGCTGGCGGCCAGCAGCTCTCGGGCGCTGCGCGAGGCGGTGGCGCGCTTCATGCAAGGGCTGGATGCGCAGGCCGTAGGCGCTGCCTTCGAGTCCAACGCCTGGCTGCAGCGGCGCGAGAAGGCGATGCAGCTGGCCTGCCGCGACATCCTGCTGGCCCATCCCGATCCCGGGGTCGCACCGCTGCTGCAGGCGCTGCTGCGCACGGGCCTGGACCTGGGCTCCGAAAGCATGGTCGAGGGCCGGCTGCTGGCCCTGGGCGTCCCAGTGCCGGGCGCTCTGACCGTGGCGCAGGGTGAGGAGGGCTTGGTCCCGCTCGATGCGCTGGAGTCCCGCGTGGCGCGCTTCAAGCGCTTTTCCAGCAGCATCAAGGCCTATGACCAGCCCGAGACCCTGGCGCTGTTCGCGCCGCTGTCCGGGCATGCGGCACGCACCGTGCTGCACCTGGCGGCCACGGCCGAGGAAGAGCTGCCGCCGCTGGTGGAGCAGTTGCTGGCCCATGTGCCGGCCGAAAGCCGCGCCCAGCTGTCCCTGCACCTGGTCAATGCCTGGGTGGCCCTGGAGGGCGAGCCCAAGGCGCGCTGGGCGCTGCGCCTGGCCACCGGCCATGTCGATGACCGCCTGGTGCAGACCCTGGTGGCCGCCGTGAAGGCCTGGGGCTGGAGCAAGAAGCTGCGCGCCATCATCGCCGTGGAGCAGCTCGGTGCGCTGGACACGCTGTATGCGCTGTCCCAGGTCCAGACACTGTCCACCTCGCGCAAGCTCAAGGACCTGGTGATCGAGGCCACGCATGACGCGCTCAAGGCGGCCGCCCAGCGGCGCTGCCTGAGCCTGATCGAGCTGTATGACGAGCTGACGCCCGATTTCGGCCTGGGCGGCGAAGGCCTGGTGCTGGAGGTGGGCCCGCAGCGCTACCGCTTGCAGCTGCAGGGCGACCTGAGCCTGCGCGTGGTGGGCGACAAGGGCAAGGCCTCCAAGACCCTGCCTGCGCTCAAGGACGAATCGCTGCTCCTGCAGTGGAATGCGGCCCAGGCCGAATTCAAGACCGTTGCCGCTGGCGTCAAGGCCATCGCCAGGCAGCAGGTGCCGCGCCTGGGTACCGCCTTCATGACGGGCCAGCGCTGGTCCGTCCCGCGCTGGCGCAGATTGTTCCTGCAGCATCCCCTGCTGCGCATCGTGGGCCGCAGCCTGATCTGGCGGCTGGAGCAGGGCGCCAGCTTTCGCATTGCCGAGGACTTTTCCCTGCTCGACGCCGCCGACGATGCCGTGGAGCTGCCCGACGATGCGCAGGTGCTGCTCTGGCATCCGGTCGATGCCGCAGCGGGCGAGCTTGAGGCCTGGCGCACCTGCCTGGCCGACTACGAGCTGCAGCCGCTGATCGACCAGCTGAACGCAGGCGCACAACTGCCCGACGCCGGGCAGTGGAAGAACCATGCCCTGCACCCCGCCGGCCCGCTGCAGATACGCCAGGGCGCTCTGTCCGGCCTGCTGGCCAAGTGGAACTACCGCCCCGGCCCCGTGGGGGACGGCCCCGGCATCTACGAGCACAAGCTGGACCTGGCAGGCCCGCAGCTGTACATCGAACTCCACCACGGGCGCTACCTGCCGTTCATGGACCTGGACAACCGCGTGGACATCACCCATGCCGTGGTCTATGACAGCAGCCATCGCGGCGAGGATGGCCGCTGGCCCCGGCTGCAGCCGCAGCAGTGGCCGCGCGCACTGCAGGCCACGCTGATGGCGCAGTTCGCGGCCATAGCCGCCAAATCGGCCAGCACCAAAGAGAGCGACTGATGGCCACCAAACGCATTGCAGCGGCCACCCCGGAGCCTGCCGCCCAGCGGCTGCCGGCCGAGATGGCCCACGCCCGGGAACTCGCGGCCCTGCAGGCCGCCGACCAGGGCCCGCGCCCCGACGGCTGGCGCCTGAGCCCGCGCTCCGTGCGCCGCTTCATCCTGGGCGGCCCGGCCCCGGATGGCGGTAGCCCGGACATCGCCCGCAAGATCCACGGCAACGATGCCCTGGTCGAGCGCGCCATCGTCACCCTGGCCGGCCAGCGCGGCCTGATGCTGGTGGGCGAGCCGGGCACGGCCAAGTCCCTGCTGTCCGAGCTGCTGGCCGCCGCCATCAGCGGCGACAGCAAGCTCACCGTGCAGGGCGGTGCCGGCGTGGTGGAGGAGCAGATCCGCTATGGCTGGAACTACGCCCTGCTGCTGCGCGACGGCCCCGGCCCCGAAGCCCTGGTGCCCGGCCCGCTGCACCGCGCCATGGGGGAAGGGCGGCTGCTGCGTTTCGAGGAAATCACGCGCTGCTCCACCGAAGTGCAGGACTGCATGGTGCCCGTGCTCTCCGAGCGGCTGCTGCAGATTCCCGAACTCAAGCACGAGCAGCCCTGGCTGCTGGCACGGCCGGGCTTCAATGTGATTGCCACGGCCAACCTGCGCGATCGCGGCGTCAACGAGATGTCGGCCGCACTCAAGCGCCGCTTCAACTTCGAGACCATGCGCCCGCTCGAAGGCGTGGCCGCGCAGGCCGCGCTGATAGGGCAGGAGGTGGGCCGCGCACTGGCGCAGCAGCGCATCGGCACCACCGTGGCGCCCGATGTGCTGGCCCTGCTGGCCACGGCCTTCCAGGAGCTGCGCAGCGGCAGCGTGGAGGGCACGGCCGTGGAGCGGCCGGGCACCGTGCTGTCCACGGCCGAGGCCATCGACGTGGCCTTCAACGCCGCCTGCCAGTGCTGGTACTTCGGGCAGGAGCAGGTGGGACCGGCCCACCTGGCGCGCCACCTGCTGGGCACGGTGATCAAGGACGACGACGAGGACCGGCGCCGTTTCGCCGAATACCTGCGCGTGGTGGCACGCCAGCGCGCAGGGCAGCCGCAGTGGCAGGACTTTGTCGCAGGCGGCCGTGAGCACTGACGCTGCCGCCTGGCTGGCGCCGCTGCCGCAGCTGCGCCTGGTGCCCGTGCGCCACCACAGCCCGCGCTGCGCCCACCACCTGCGCGCGCTGATGCGCGAGTTCAAGCCCACCCACGTGCTGATCGAAGGCCCGGGCGAGCTCGATGCCCTGCTGCCCGCGCTGCAGCACGCCCAGGCACGTCCCCCGCTGGCCGCCTACCTGCATGCGGCCATGGCCGGGCCCAACGCGGCCGAGCAAGACTGGCGCTGCCGTTGCTACGTGCCCTTTGCCGCCTTCTCGCCCGAATGGGTGGCCCTGCGCGAGGCGGCGCGGCTGCGCAGCGCCGTGCGCTTCATCGACCTGCCCTATGCCGACAGGCTGGCGCAGGCCGCGCAGCTGGACTACTTCGCCTGCGCGCCCGAACCCCTGCTGGCCGACGAGCCCGCGCGGCGCGCGCCCGACGTGCTGGCCGGCCTCATCCAGGCCAGCGGCTGCCGCGACTTCGATGAATGGTGGGACCGGCATTACGAATCTGGCAACGAGGACGCCTCGCCCCAGGCGTACTTTGCCGGCGTGCTGGCCTTCAGCCAGCTGTTGCGCGAGCGCGAGCAGGGCGCGGGCGGCAGCGGCATGGATGCCGAGGACGTGGCCCGTGAGGCCCATATGGCCGCCCAGGTCAGCGCGGCCCTGGCCGAAGGCGGGCGCTGCCTGGTGGTCTGCGGCGGCTTCCATGTGCCCGGCATCGTTGCCGGCCTCTCGGCCCCCGCCCGGCCTGCGGACGCCAGGCCCGCCATCGATGTGGGCGTGCACCTCATTGCCTACACGCTGCAGCGGCTGGAGCGCGCCAGCGGCTACGCGGCCGGCATGCCCATGCCCGGCTACTACCAGGACGTTTGGCAGGCGCTGGAGCGGGGCGCTTCGCAACCCGATGCCCAGGCCTGGCCCGAGATGGCGGCGCGCACCGTGAACGGCCTGCGCGCCCGGGGCATGCCCGCCAGCCTGCCTGACGCGGCAGAGGCCGTGCGCCTGGCCCATGGCCTGGCCGCCTTGCGCGCCTGCCGCGGCGGCCGGGCCGAGCTGTTGGAGGCGCTGGACAGCGCCGTGTTCAAGGAGCATGCCCAGGCCCTGCGACCGCAGCCTATGGTGCAGCAGACCGGGCAGCAGACTGGTCAATGGCTGCTGGACGCCGACGACTACGGCCAGTTGCCGCCCAACGCGCCGGCCGCCCCGCTGCTGGTCGATGTGCAGGCCTTCTGCCTGCGCCACCGCCTGCCCGTGCGGCCTGCCGCACCCGTGCGCAAGGAGCTGGACATCTACCGCAGCGCGCGCCACCGCCGGCTGTCGCAGGGGCTGCACCGCCTGTGCTACCTGGGCGTGCCCTATGCGCAGCGCCTGGCCGGGCCGGACTTCGTGGCGGGCACGGGCCTGGCGCGTGTGCGCGAGGTCTGGACGCTGGGCTGGCAGGTCGAGACCACGGTCGCCCTGACCGAGGCCATGTGCCATGGCTCCAGCCTGGAGGAAGCCGCGGTGCACCTGGTACGCGAGCGCCTGGCGCAGACGGCCCACGCGGAGCCCGCGCAGCGCGTGCTGGAGGTGCTGGTCATGGGGCTGGACGGTATCGCCCAACAGGTGCTGGACACCGTGCAGGCCTGGATGGAGCGCAGCCACGACGCGCTGGCCCTGGCCCGCGCCACGGGCTGCCTGGCCCTGGCCTACGAGGCCCGCCATGCGCTGGGCGGCGTGGGTCTGGCGCGCCTGCTGCCGCTGCTGCGGCGCTGCTTTGCCCAGGCCTGCCTGCGCCTGCCCTGGCTGGGCGAGGGCGATGCATCCCAGCAGGCACAGGCCCTGGATGCCCTGGCCGATCTGCACGGCATGGTCTGCCGCCACGCGCCCTGGGCCGACGCCGGCCTGTTCCACGATGCCTGTAGCGCCTTGCATGAGGCAGGAATCGATACCACGCCCGCGCGCGTGCGCGGCGCCACGGCCGGCATTCTGAGCATGGCCGGCCGCTGGCAGATTGCGCAGACCGATGCCGCCCTGCGCGCCATGCTGGGCCTGGCGCAGGTCGATGGCGCCGCCATGGGCGAATACCTGCAGGGCTTTGTGCGCGTGGCCAAGGGCTGGCTGCTCAGCCATCCGCCGCTGCTGCGCCTGCTCAGCGACGGCATTGCGCACTGGCCGGAAGACGCCTTCCTGGCCGGCCTGCCCGCCTTGCGGCTGGCCTTTGCCCAGTTGACCCGTGCCGAACTGCGGCAGCTGGCCGGGCGGCTGGCGGGTCTGTCGGGCGCGGCCACGCCACCTGGCGCAACCACGCTGGGCCAGGTGCACCTGCCATCGGACGAGGCCCTGGCGCACAGCCGCGCCTTGGCGGCCCAGGTGGGCCGGCTGCTGCAACCCTGGGGACTGTCATGAGCCGGGAAGATCCGCCAATGCACGAGCCGCCAATGCAGGAACAGGCAATCGATGCCGCCACCCTGCGGCGCTGGCGCCTCATCCTCGGGCCCGAGGCCGCCCAGCCCCTGGCTGCCGCGCAGCCGCTCGATGACGCCGATGCGCGCCGCGACGCGGCACTGGACTATCTCTACCAGCGCGAGCACCGCCTGCGTGAGCAGCCCGACGGTGCAGGCACCGACGCCTGGCAGGGCACAGGCGGGCTGTCCGCGCGCCAGGGCGGCAGCGGCGTGCCCGAGCCCCAGGCCGTGCACTGGCTGGGCGAGGTGCGCGATCTGTTCCCGCGCAGCGCCGTGGAAACGCTGCAGCGCGATGCGCTGTCGCGCTATGGGCTCCATGGCCTGCTCAGTGATCCCCAGGTCCTGGCCGAGGCCGCGCCCAGCATCGAACTGGTGGCCGCCTTGATGGCGGTGCGCGCCAGCCTGCCCCCCGAGGTGCTGGTCGAGGCCCGCCGGCTGGTGGCGCGCGTGGTGGCCGATCTGCAGGCGCGGCTGTCCTCGCGCGTGCACTCGGCCCTGGGGCGGCGGCGCAGGCGCCGCAGTAGCCGGGGCCAGGGGCAGATGAGCGATCTGGACTGGCCGCGCACCCTGCGCCACAACCTGCGCCATTACCAGAGCGAGGAGCAGGTGCTGGTGCTGGAGCGCCTGTTCTTCAGGGAGAACCAAGCACAGCGCCTGACCTGGGACCTGTGGCTGGTGGTGGACCAGAGCGGGTCCATGCATGAATCCGTCATCCACAGCGCCGTCATGGGCAGCATCTTTGCGCGGGTGCGCGCCCTGCGCACCCATGTGCTGCTGTTCTCCGATGCGGTGGCCGATGTCACCGGCCAGCTGCATGCGCCCGAAGAGCTGCTGCTGGGCGCGCAACTGGGCGGGGGCACCAACATCGGCGCGGCACTGGCGCATGTGGCCGGGCAGCTTGCCGCGCCGCGCCGCAGCGTGATCGTGCTGATCACCGACCTGTACGAAGGCCATGACGAGGCCCGCATCATCGCCGAGACAGAGCGGCTGATCGCCAGTGGCGCCCGCGTGCTGGTGCTGGCCGCGCTGGACCGCCGCGCCCACCCCGACTATGACCGCGACCTGGCCGCGCAGCTGGTGGCGCGCGGCGCTCAGGTTGCCGCCATGACGCCCGACCATCTGGTGGATTGGCTGGCCGGGGCCATGCAGGGAGGGCGATCCTCATGATGCAGGAATGGCTGCGCACCCTGGACGATGACGCCATTGCCGACTGGGCCAACAAGGGCCTGCTCAAGCGCGGGGCCAAGGCCCTGGCGGCGGTGGATGCAGGGCAGTGGGAACTGGCGGCCAACCAGGCCCGCGCCGGCATCGAAGGCCATGTCCAGACCCTGGCCGGCGCGGGCTTTGCCACGCTGCAATGCAGCTGTCCCGCCTTTGGCCCCTGCCACCATCTGTGCGCCTTGCTGCTGGGCCTGCGGGCGCGGCTGGCCCACGAGACCCCGGCCGATGGCATGGCCCAGGCGCCCGCTGCCCCGTGGCTCGACGGCGATGCCGGCGCCGTGGCCCAGGCCTTTGGCATGGGCGCCCAGCGCAAGGCCCTGCGCTGGATGGCCCAGGGCTTCGAGGCGGTGCTGGAAGAGGCCCCGGCCACGCTGATCGGCGAACTGTCCAACCCCGACGAAGTCACCGTGCGCCTGCCGCGCGCCGGTGGCCTGGCGGCGGCCAGTTGCAGCTGCAAGGCAGCGGCCTGCGCCCACCGTGCCCTGGTGGCATTGCAGGCCCGGCGCCTGGCGGGCGCACCCGTGCCGCAGCTGCCGGCGCATGCGCTGGAAGCTGGCGCACTGCAGCGGCTGGCCCAGGCGCGCCAATGGCTGACCGGCTGGGTGCTGCAGGGTCGTGCAGGCATGAGCCCGGCCTTCCTCGACCAGGGCGAGGCACTGGCCACCGAACTGCGCCAGGCCGACCTGCCGCGCCCTGCCAGCGTGCTCAACCTGCTGGTACGCGCCTTGCGCGACGAGCGCGCAGGGCGTGCCGGTGCAGCCGAACGCGTGGCGCCCTTGCTGGCCGCGCTGTGGATGCTGCTGCGCGGCCTGGCGCAACAGCCCATGCCACGGCCCCTGAGCGAACTGGCGGGCGTGCACAGGCGCAGCTACCGGCGCGTGCAAGGCCTTTGCCTGCACGCCGTGGCGGCCGAGCTATGGCATGCGCGCGGCGGGCAGCGCGGGTTTTCCGTGCATTTGCAGGACGCGGCCAGCGGTCGGTATCTGACCTGGTCCGTATCGCGCGCCGAAGGCTTCGATCCGGAGTGGGAACCGGCCGGGGCGCTGGACTCGGAAACCCTGGGCGGCCTCACTGCAAGGCAGTTGCTGCAAGGTCCCCATGTGCTGCTGGACGGCTGGGCCAGCGACGATGGCCGCCTGTCGGCGCGCGACGCCACGCGGCTGGCGCCGGCCCAGGCGACCGGCCCGCTGCCGACCCAGGCGACCGGCCCGCTGCCGGGGGCCGACGATCCCCAGGCCCTGCTGCAGCGCCATCTGCAGGATCTGCATGCCGATCCCTGGCGTCAGCAGCCGCCCCTTTGGGCACGGCTGCAGGTGGCCGGCAGCGGCCTGGCGCAGCGTGACGAGCTGCTGCAGCGCTGGACGATTGCGTTGCAGTCGCCGGCGCCCGGGCCTTCCCTGTCCCTGGTGGGCGATCTGCACGGCATGCAGGGCAGGGCGGGTGAGGCATTGCACAGGGAACTGGCGCGCGGCCGCGTGCTGCGGGAAGTCTTTGGCCGCGTGGAGATCGCGGCAGGGCAGTTGCAGATTGCCGTGGCTTCCGTGCGCTGGCAGGACAGCGCGCACTGGCACCATCCCAGCACGGCCTGGCCGGCGCCGCTTGCCGAAGTCGGTGTGGAGAAGGCTCCATGAGCAATTCAAGCAAAGCAAGCAACGAGAGCACCACCGCGCCGCTGCGCCATTGGCTGGCACAAGGCCAGGCCTGGCTGGCCGACATGCAGGCCGCAGGCCTGGCCGGGGCGGGCATGCCGCTGCTGGCCGCCGGCCGGGCCTGGGCCGACGAGGGCGCGCTGCTGGGCTGGGGCGCCCTGGCAAGGCAGATGGATGGCGTGCTGGACCCGCAGCTGCCGCCGGCGGAGCGCGCGTCCGCCCTGCTCGATATCGCAGTCTGGGTCATGACCGCGCAGCGGCTGCAGGCCGGTGCGGATCAGTCCTTGCCCTGAAAAAAGCCATTGAGTTCGGCGCCCGGCGTGGCCTGGGCGAACGCGTCGAAGCGCCCTGTCTCGGCAATGGAGCGCGCCGCATGCAGAAAACCGCCCCAGGCCGCGCGCGCCAGTGCGCCGCCCACGCTGATGCGGCGCACGCCCATGGCCTCGGCATCCTGCAGGCTCCATTCGCTGGCCCCTCCGATCAGCAGATTCACCGGCTTGGGTGCCACGGCCGCCACCACGGCGCGGATCTGCTCGGCGCTGCGGATGCCGGGTGCGTACAGGCAGTCCGCGCCGGCCTCGGCATAGGCCTTGAGCCGGGCAATGGTGTCGTCCAGATCGGGCCGGCCCACGAAGAAATTCTCTGCACGCCCGACCAGCAAGGTGCCGCCACCGGCCTCGTCGATGGCGGCACGGGCGGCGCGCAGCCGGGCCACGGCTTCCTCGATGCTGCGCAAGGGGTTGGCTGCATCGCCCGTCGAGTCTTCGATGGACAGGCCCGCCACGCCGGTGTCCACGGCCATGCGCACGCTTTCGGCAACCTCCTGCGGACCCAGGCCGAAGCCGCTTTCAAAGTCCGCATTCACGGGCAGATCGGTGGCCGCGACCAGGCTGCGCAGATGCTCCAGCGTCATCTCGCGGGAGATGGCGCCATCGGGCTGGCCCAGCGACCAGGCATGGCCCGAGCTGGTGCTGGCCAGCGCCTTGAAGCCCAGGCCCTGCAGCATGCGGGCGCTGCCCGCATCCCAGGGATTGGGCAGCACAAAGCAGCCCTGGCGGTGCAGGGCGTGGAAGGTGGCGCGCTTTTGTTCGGTGGTGGGGGTCATGGGGGCACTCCGTTGCGGGGTCAGGGCGCTGGTGGAAACAGCAGGGGCCGGGCCGCCAGGGACGGCAGCACGCAAGCCACATCATGGGCGCAGTCCGGCACCACGACGAAGCGGCGTGGCCGCTGCGGCGCCAGCAGCTCGCGCTCGTAGGCCGCGAAGGCGTGGCCTCGCTGCAGCCGGAACGGGCCTTGCAGCATGGCGGCACAGGACTTGTCGAGGATGGGATAGAACGCGCCCTTGTCCGCGCTGCTGTCCAGGGCGCCTTCCAGGTAGTCGATCTGCGCGGCCGCATAGCGGGCCCGCGCGGCAGCCGCATCGCGCCCCAGGTGGCCGGGCAGGTCCTGCAGGCCGTACTTCCAGCGGTCATGGCCCGGGCAGGCGCTGGCTGCGGGCGGCGCATGGAAGACAAAGCTGCACGCCCCCGGAAACGCCGCGCCTGTGCCGCAGGCTGCCCAGTCGGTACTCTGCCCGGCCATCTGCGGCTGTGGCCGCACGGGATCGAAATACAGCCAGGTGCCCGGGTCGGCGATCACGTAGCGCAAGGTCACGGAGCCCGGCGCATCGGCAGCAAAGGCCACGCTGTGCTGCAGCATCTGCGCTCCTGCCGAAAACCCCGCCAGGGTCACGCTGCGCAGGCCGGGCCAGCGCTGCACGAGCTCGGCCACCAGCGCATCCAGCGCGGCGAAAGAACCTATCGGATGCGGCCCCAGCGAGGGCTCGCCGGCCAGCCAGCCTGCGCAGGTCCATGCCGCGTCTGCGCTCCCGGCTGCGGGCACGCCACGGCTGTGGCAATGCGCAGCCTGGTCCTCGGGCACCTGGTACAGCGGGGCGATGACCAGGGTGTCCTGCAGCCGCTGCGCGCCTTCGGCGGCCCGCAGGCCGGCCTCGAAGCTGCGGTTGGCATCGCGCGGATGCCCGTGCATCACCACCAGCGCGGACCGGGGCATGGCGCCGTTGCTGGCCCCCGGCGCCTGCGATGCGTAGTAGCGCATGCGCCCCGCGTCGCCCGGCAGGTTGAAGGATTGCAGGCAGGCGGTGTCGGCCCGGTGCCTGCAAACGGAGGCATCGGCGGATGCAGCGGCGGTGACAGGTTCGGGAGCTGGCGCTTGCGCCAGCGCCTCGACCGATATCGCCAGAAACAGCAACAGCAGGGAGCGCAGAGGACGGATGGACGGCATGTGCGGGACGTCATTCGCAGGGGTGGGTCGGCCTGCTAGTATGCGGGCGGCCGCAAGCCATGGCCTGGCTTGTTTCTCAAGACCCACTCCCTTGTCGCATATGCCACTTCTGCCGCGTTTCAGCCTTGTCCTTGCCTGTCTCGCACTGCCGGCCTTCGTTCACGCCGCAGACTTCGACAAGAAAAACTGCACCTACAAAGGCATCCGCCTCTACGGCAAGGTCCAGATAGTGCACTCCTTTCCCGACATCAAGGTCCAGGCCACCAGCTCTTTCCCGGACCTCAAGGTCAAGGTGGTGGACTCCTTTGCAGACAGTTGCGGGGAGTGGAAGATCGTCACCTCCTTCCCCGACTTCAAGGTCCAGATGGTCAGCTCCTTCCCGGACCTGAAAGTCGACATGGGCAGCTCGTCGCCCGGCGTGCGATAGCACCCTGTTGCCGCTCCCCCCCGGGCGCGTCCCCTGTCAAGCGATTGCCGCACCGTGAACCCATCCAGTTGACCGCACCGCCGTCGATGCCTTGCTGAACGCATCGGGCGATTTGAACTCCTGCTGACCCGGGCCAAAGTCGCTTTCAGAATCCGCAGTCGCGCAAGGATCTTTGGCCGCAGCCAGGGTCAGTGCCTGTTCAACTGCGGGAACAGCCGGTGGGCGAGCGCCCAGTTCACCGGCGGCGTTCCGCGGCCTGCAGACAAAGGCCAGACAGGATCGGCTCGATGCGACATGCCTGAGAACGCATCCTCTTGCATCTTGATGCGTTGCAGGAAGCCGTGGAAATGGAATGCGCCCGTGTACTCGGGGATGGACGCGTTGGTGACGACACCCAGCTGCGCCAGAATTCTCAGACACCACAGCCGGGATGCATTGTTGCTTCCTCTCAATATCTTGGCTTGCGAAATTTGCTTGAGCAACTCGGTCGTTGACGTCGCGGGATCAATGGAGTCAATGGTCGTGAGCAGCAATCTGAGCACTTGCACATGGGCCGGCTGATATTCGAGGCGGATATTCGTCACATCTTCAAGATCGATCAGATGGCTGTGACTGGGCTCTGTGGCGCAACGGCCGGCGTTGGCGAAATCGCTGATCTGATCGTTGCGGCTGATCTTGTCGGTGTGCAGGATTCCGCAGACGGCGCAGGGTACCTCCGTCTCCTGTGCGTAGTAGCGGTTGTGAGCGGCATAGTCGAATCGCTCCCAGTCATGGGCAGGAAGCTGGGAGGCCGAGTAATACGCCATGAGGGGTGTCATTGCACGGCGTACCCCCGTTGCGAGGCTGGCAATGAACAATTCGGTCACTCGGTCACGCAGGGTGTTTTGCGTCACCAGCTCGCGAAGCCTTTTGACGCTTGCGTCATGTCGGAAAATTTCTGTGTCCATGGTCTCCATTCCTGTCACTGGCACTATGCCCGGATGGGCGCATGCAGCCTAACTTTGAAGCCTTCCGCGATGCTGTAGCGAGGAATGCCGTGCCCCTCATACCGCCGCATCAGACCAAGAAAGCGGTGCTTGAGCTGCATGGCCGCGCTGAACTCCTCCCAGCCGATCAGCGCACAGGGTGAGTCGCCGTAGGTACTGCAGATGCGCACCTGGCGCTGGTCCGGCTCCATCTGCGCCCAGCCGTCCTCACGCAGGCTGACGGCGCGCACCTGAGGATTGCGCAGGTCCAGAAGCGCGGCGAGATAGGGCAGGTCCAGGTCGTTGAGCCAGTGGTAGTTGAAGAAGTGGTGCATCACGTCCAGTGCATCGGGCGAGCCCCTGGCTTCGAGATCCATGTGCATGCGTGCGATGCCATTGCAGACGCTCATGCCCCGCACGCGCACGGCGCTCAGCTGGATGTCTTCGGTGGTGTTCTCGCAAGAGAGGGTGTGCTGCATGCTGCCTGGTGAGGTGGGACGGATACGGTGCTTGCCAATGTAGCGTGCACGGCCCCGGATGGACGATGGACTTGCTTGATCCGCGACGGATTGGCCTTGGCCGTGCGTTGAAGTGATGTGGCAAGCCGACATCGGCCTTCTGCAAGCAACGTCCGTCCACATCCTTTCAAGGAGAAACACCATGTCCCTGCGCAAAGCCTTCATGCTCGTCATTGCCACTGCTTCGTTGGCCGGCCTCGGCAGCGCCGCGTCCGCCGCAACCTGGGAGCATACCCATCCGCGCCGCGCCGAGGTCAACGGCCGCCTGGCCAACCAGGACCGCCGCATCCACAACGAAGTGCGCAAGGGCGAGATCAGCCATGGCCAGGCGGCTGCGCTGCACCAGCAGGACCACAAGATCCGCCAGGAAGAACGCCTCATGGCCAGCCAGAACGGCGGTCATATCACGCGCAGCGAGCAGCATGTGCTGAACCAGCAGGAGAACCAGGTCAGCCGTGAGATCGGCCACTGAGCAGGCACTGAGCGGCCACTGCGCGGCCACCGGTCAGATCTCGCCAGATCTTGCGCACATGACACAAGGGCCGGCCGCCCTGAGGCGCCGGCCCTTTTTCATGTTGGCGCGCGGCCCGCGTTCAGGCTCTCAGCAATGGCGGCAGCGACCGCGCCGGGGCACCGCCTGGCAGGGCATGGCCTTGGGGGAACAGGTTGCGCGCCAGCCGCTGCGGGTCGATGCCGAAGCACTCGCCGGCTGCCGAGGCAATCAGCGCATCGACGCTGGTGGTCGGCTTCAGGTCCCGGTTCTCCAATAGCTGGCCGGTCTGCAGGCCAGGCCAGTCGGCCAGCACGCGGCCGCCCTGAACCGCGCCGCCCATCAGCATGGCGACGGCGCCTGTTCCGTGGTCGGTGCCACCGGTGCCGTTGGCCGCAGCCGTGCGGCCGAACTCGGTGGCCACCAGCACCACGGTCTGCGACCAGGCATCGCCGAGGCCGTCATGCAGCGCCGCAATCAGTGCATCGAGGTTCTTGAGCTGGGCTGCCAGCCGGTTGTTTTGTGCACTGTGCGTGTCCCAGCCGCCGGTTTCGATCATGGCGATGCGCGGCCCGTCCTGGCGGGCAAGAAAGCCGGCTGCCAGCTTGCCCAGGCTGGCGCCATCCAGGCGCGGCCGGTTGTTGCCACCGTCCATGGCCACGCCGCGCGTGTCCATGGCGGAAGTCCAGAGAGCATGCAGCTGCGCATCTCCCTCGTAGAGCCTGGCCACGCGCAGCAGCAGGTCGTCACTGGCCTGGGGCAGGGAGGAAGGCGCGTAGGAGGCCACTTCCGCCGGCCCGCGCAGCGCCATGGGCACGGTGGGCGCGAAGGCAATGGCCTCTTCCCGGTGCGGCAACTGGGCGACCAGGCGGTTGAGCCAGCCGTCCTTGACCTGGTAGGGCGCGCTGCCTCCGGTTTCCAGTACGTTCTGGCCGTCGAAATGAGAGCGGTCACTGTAGGGCGATGCGACCGCGTGCACGAACAGCGCCTGGCCCTGGGCGTAGAGCCTGCCGGTCTCGGCCAATGAGGGATGCAGCGCGAACATGCCGTCCAGCCGCGTGGCCGCGGCCGTGTCCACGGCGATGGCGCCGCGCAGCCGGGCGTAGCCGGGGTCGGCATAGGGAATCAGGGTCTCCAGCCCGTCGGCCGCGCCGCGCTGGATGATGAACACGAAGCGGCGCTCGGTGGCTGCACGCGCCAGCGCCAGGTGGGGTGCGGCCAGTGCCAGCCCGGTGCCTGCGGCCAGCAGGCCAAGGAGATGTCGGCGATTGCGCCTGGCCATCGTGCTGGTCGCGATCTTCGTGGCGGTCGTATGGATCGTGGTCATGGTGTTCACCTGCGCAGGAAGTCGGGCGAGACCAGCAGCAGCGCGAGTGCGCCGCTGCCGCTTTCGGAGCGGGCAATGGCCTCGGCCGTGCCCGCGCCCAGTGCATCGCCGGGCAGCAATCGGGGTGCCAGCGCGCGCGCATCGACGCTGTTGCCGGCCTGGGCTGCGAGCCGCTGCGCCAGCTCGACACGGCGCACCAGCGCATCGGGCGCAGCCCAGCTGGCGGCGATGTCGTCGTAGCCGGCCGGCGAGCCGGGGCGCCACACCGGCTGGCCGAGCTGGTTGAGCAGGCCGGCGGCCTGGGCACCCTTCAATTCGCGCCGGCCCAGTGCGCGCATTGAGGAGACGGCCCATTCCCAGGGGGTCTTGAACTTCGTGGCTGGCGCGGCCCAGGGTTCTGGCGAATCGATCAGCGCGCGGTAGACGGCTGGCAGGTCCCCGCCGCTGCGCTGGTAGGCGGCCGCAAGGCGCTGCACCAGCGCGGGCGGCGGATCGTCGGCGACGAAGTGCCGTGCCAGCTTGGTCGCGACATGGAGCGCGGTAGCGGGGGAGGCCGCCAGGTCGCGCAGGATGGCCAGCGCCTGCTCCTGCCCGCCTGCGGCATAGCTGCGGCCCAGCAGGCGGCGCGGACCGGGCTCGTGCAATGCCGGGCGGTACTGGAAGCCGGCGCCGGCGGCCGGGCTGCCTGCATCATTGCCCAGGCTCCAGCCGGTGAGCGCGCGGGCGAATTCGGTCACGTCCTGCTGGATGTAGCCGCTGCGCACGCCCAGGGTGTGCAGCTCCATGATTTCCCGCGCCAGGTTTTCGTTCAGGCCGCGTGCCTTGTCCGGGTTGCGCCGGGCAGCGCGCTGTGCGGCGGGGCTGGCGGGGCCCACCGACTGGGCCTGGTCCAGATAGACCAGCATGGCCGGGTGGCGCACGGCGGCAAGCAACAGGTCCTCGAAGCGGCCCAGCACGTGCGGGCGTATGGCCTCGGCCTCGTAGGCGCCGGCCAGGTCGAGCACCACGGGCTTTTCCACCGAGACAGCGAAGTGGTTCGACCAGAAATGCACCAGGCGTTCCACAAACGGCGCGGGTGTGTCGATGGCGCTGGACAGGCGCGCGTTCACTGCGTCCAGGTAGCCGTTGCGTGCGCCACGGCGCAACTGCTGGCGGGCGGCGGCGCGCTCGCCTTCAGGCAGGGAGCGCAGCTCGCGCTGCCGGGACTGGTAGTCGGACAGCAGCGCGTCCGTGTCCGTGTGACCGGCCCAGGCAGGGGGCTGTGGCTGGTAGCGCGCGAACTGCTCCAGCAGCCAGCGCCGAGGGTCGGCGGGCAGCGCTTCGTCAGGGCGGGCGCCCAGGCCGAAGCGGTTCAGGGCGATGGCGGCAGAATTCATGGCTTCACCTCGAAAAATCGCGGGCGGGGCAGGCGTGTCCTGTGCTCCTCAGCGCTTGGCCGGGGATGCGGGCACATGGAAGGGGCCTTGCTGCGCTGCCAGTCCCTGCACCAGTGTCTGTCGCTCGGCCAGCGTGAGCTGGGCCGCGAAGTCGACCACGTGCGCCTCCACGCGCTCGCGCACCGCCGTGTCGGCGGCCCGGGTGCGTGCCAATGCAGCCTCGACGGCAGCGCGATCGAACTGAGGCGCAGCCAGCAGTCGAACCACTTCGGCGCGGCCTTCGCGGCTGCCTTGGGTCAGCGCAGCAGCCTCGCGCCGCACTTCACGCAGTCCTGTGCGGAAGGCCTGGCGCCGCTCCGGCGGCAGGCCGTCTGCGGCAAAGCGCAGTCCGCGCGCAGTGGCCGAGGGGGGGCCTGCCTGTGCTCCGGTGGGCGTTCCTGTCTGCGTGGACGTGGCTACCGACCTGGCCTCGGCCTGGTGTGTCCACCAGCGCCAGGTGCCACCGGCAATGCCGCCCACCAGAAACAGATTCAGCAGGGCAGAGGCCCACAGCCAGCGGCGCAGGTGCGTCGTGCGGGGGGCATCGCCGATGGGGGATTCGTTCATCGTCATTCCTCGCTTCCTTCCACCAAGGCGCCGCCCGTGTCGAAGGCGGTACCTGGCCACCAGCCGCCCTCGGACTGTGCCGGCCGCGCCGTGGGCAAGGCCGTGCCTATCAGCAAGGCCACGGCCACGGCACCTGCGGCCACACCGGCCAGGCCCGCACCGGCGATGCTGGCGCCGGACCACCAGCCATGCCAGGGCTTGCGACCGCTGGCGCGCACCGGCCGTGCGGGCGCAGTACCACGGGGCTGCGGCCATGCATGCGGCGATGGTTGGCCTGGCGCAGTCGCCATGCCTGGGCGAGCTTGCAAACCGGCCAGCACCGCGCTTGCCAGCGCTGCGCTGGGGGGAGCGACGGCATGGCTGTCGAGCAGCCTGTCGAGTTCATTCGCACGGGCGAGCAAGGACCGGGCCGCAGGCGCAAAGGCCGGCTGTTCCATCAGCGCGCGTGCCGCAGCCTGCTCTTGTGCGGGCCAGTGCCGCAGGTCGGCGCCCCAGGCGTCGGCCAATTGTTCAAAGCGTTCTGGCGTCATGGCGGTGATCCTCCAGGGTCTGCGGGTGCGGCGATTGCGCTTGTGCTCGTGCTTGCGTCCTGCAGGCGGGCGCGCAAGCTGCGCCGCGCGCGGGCCAGCAGGCTTTCCAGGGCGTCCACGGAGACGCCCATGAGTGCTGCCGCCTCGGCCTGGGGCAGCGCCTGGTAGTAGTGCAGCACCAGCGCCTCGCGCTGGCGCGGCGGCAGTGCATCCAGGGCGACAGCGACCCGGGCGCTGTGCTGCGCGTGGTCCAGCTGCTGCTCCGGTGTGGGGCCGGGGTCGGCGAAGGTGGCGGCTTCGGCGTGCTCGTCCAGCGCTTCTTCGCGCCGCACCGCGCGCCGGCGGAGCCGGTCGCGGCACAGGTTGAGCACCACCTCATGCAGCCAGGTGTCGAAGCGGGCCTGGCCCGGCCGCCAGTGGCCAACCTGCTGCCAGGCGCGCACCAGGCCTTCCTGCGCCACCTCTTCGGCCTCGGCCCGGCTGCCCAGCAGGCGCTGGGCCAGACCGAGCATGCGTGGCAGCTTGCGCGCCACCAGTTCGCGGGCGGCCTGCGGCTCACCGCGGGCCAGTCTCGCCAGCAGGTCGGCATCCGGGTCATCGATTTCAGCCAAAGGGCATCGGTGTAGTGGCGGGGTCAGCCGGTGTCGTGCGGCTCAACGCCAGCCGCGATGCCAGCCGTAGACCGGATGGTGCCAGCCCCAGCCGTAGCGCGGGTGGTACTGCCACACGAAGCCGACGCTGGGCATCGGATAGGCTGGCGCCACGTAGGCGACGCCCGGCGGCACCACATAGGGGCCGGGCGCAACAGGCGCTACCACGCAGCCGGCCAGTGCGGCCAGGCTGCCGGCGGCAAGCGCCAGCGCAAGCGGACGCAAAGCGCGGCGAACAGTCAAACGGGATGAGGACATGAAAGACTCCTGCATCGGCCACATCAGGCGGCCTTATTGCGTTCAACGCGCGGGCAGCGCAGATCCGTCGCGGGGGAGCAAAAATGTCGCGGAGAAACAGCGGGGGAGGGCTCGGCGGGAAAGAGGTCGGGCCCGCGCGGAAGGCGGTCCGTGGGATATCAGTGGCGGATGTACATCCGGGACTGATGGAATTCGCTCCAGGAAATCTGGAGCGGGCGAAGGGAAGAAATCCCAAAACACCCGTAACCCATTGATTTCAAAAGAATATTTAACGAAAACTTGATGGGTTTTGTTAACAAAGTGGTGACACTTACGACAAGCTTTAAATTATACCACAAAAAATGTGGCAATGTTTGAAACGAATATTTCCAAGGTCGTTTATTCGGGCTTACCGAATGAATGACCTCTCGAAGAGTAATATTAAATTACGTTTATTTACTATAGCGAGCTCTTAAAAATATTGATTATATGCCATATATTACAAAAAACACCTTATATAAAATTGTTTCAGAAATAGATTTAAAAAAAGAACCCAGTCCAACTAAGTCGAGATTAGAAGGTAAAAATCTAACTCTACTTAGCAAAAGAGAGCTTCAACGACTTGCTTTAATTACTGAAATTCTTGGCTCAGAATATATCCCGGTTGATAGATTTTTTCTAAAATTAAAGAGACCAGAAGATAGTTATAGCCACATTCACCCTGAAAGAGTCCCTTCATATCATTCGGATAGAATGTGTTCTGCACTCACACGAGAATATGAGAATTATGAGATTCCAGTCGAGGTTAGAGAGCAAGGGGCAGCGTCAGTCAAGAAGTTTAGAAAATTTTTTCATGAAAACATTCAATTATTTCAAGAAAATAGAACCGATTTTTACGTTAAAGCGAAACAAGAGTTTCATTTAAAGAAAGTGCTAACAAACCGCGACATGGTAGAAATCAAAACGCCAAACAGCGGTAGAGGTGCTATTCAAGATTTCAATATTTCGCATTTGGAGCATGATTTAGACGAAGAGATAGCAAAGGCTGAAGTCTATAAAAACACAAGTAACATACATCGTCTGACAATAAATATGTATGGAAATCTATTCAACCCAGAGATTAATGATGAAGAACAAAAAAACATTTTAATCAAATGGAGTAGTTTGAAAAAAGAAATAAAAAGAAAATACATTACCTTTAGCATGATAAAAAATAACCCAGATATAAATCTGGATGGGAATTTTTTGGATGCCTTGGGTTTAAATCGCTGCTCATATTGCCACAACGATAAGGTTGATTTAGATTTCTCCTCAATTTTACATGAAGAGCAGAAATCTTTTTAGATGTCTGAATCAATGGAATACTTGGGGTTGTTTGTGAAGGTGCAGGGGTGCGATGTATGACCCCCAGAGCCTGAACCATGCGAAGGTGGTCAGCCTCGTCTGTTGCCTCGTAGATACCGTTTTTGATATCAATACGGTACTTCTGGAGCTTTGCCTCTGGTTCCAGTGAGATAGCCCCCTGATTCCCCGACCCCGTCCTATCGCTTATCTTTGAAGATAGGAACAGGACTGTGCATATGACTAGGCATACGGAGTCAATAGAGGTAGTCGTGAAGGACCAGCGCCGCAGGCGCTGGTCCCTCGCAGAGAAGGCGGCGCTGGTGCGCCGAACCTACGAACCAGGCATGAGCGTGTCATTGGTCGCTCGGCAGGAAGGCGTTTCGGCTGGACTGCTGTTCCAGTGGCGCAAGCTCGAACGGCAAGGTGCTTTGACCGCCGTCTCCGCTGGCGAGGCCGTCGTGCCCGCAGCCGAACTGGCGGCTGCCCGCGCGGAAATCGCCAAGCTGCAGCGCGTGCTCGGCAAGAAAACCTTGGAGAATGAAATCCTCAAGGAAGCTGTGGAGTACGCCGCAGAAAGAAAGTGGATTGCGCGCTCGCCCTTGTTGCCCGGGGAAGACCAGTGAAAACGGTCTGCCGGGCGATGGGGCTGGCGCGCTCGCATGTGCGCGACCTGCTTGGGCGCGGTGAAGGCTGGGCCGATGGCCGCAGCCATCGCACACCCAGCGACGACGCCGGGTTGCTCGCCGAACTGCGCCAGCAAATTGCCGACTTGCCCAGCTATGGCTACCGACGTGCCTGTGCCTTGGTGAACCGCCAGCGTGCGGCACGGGGCACCCCGAGGGTCAATGCCAAACGCGTCTATCGCGTCATGGCACAAGCCGCTCTGCTGCTGCCCAAGGCGCCTCGCCGGCGCCAGTCCGCACGCACGCATGAGGGCCGTGTTGCGGTCTCGCGCAGCGACCTTCGATGGTGCTCCGATGGTCTGGAAATCAAGTGCGATTCGGGTCAAACCGTGACGGCCGCCTTCGCCAAGGACTGCTGCGACCGTGAGGTGCTGGCCTGGCGTGCATGGGAGGGCAAGGGGCTGCCAGGCGAGCTGGTTCGCGAGATGCTCGTCGAGGCCGTCGAACGCCGATTCGGCTCGGTCGAAGCGGTCCCGCAGGGACAGGAGTTGGAGTTCCTCAGTGACAACGGCGGTGCCTACATCGCCGCCGAAACGAGGGCGCTGGCGCGCGCTCTGGGCCTGAAGCCCATCAACACGCCCGTCTGCAGCCCGCAGAGCAACGGCATGGCCGAGAGCTTCGTCAACACCTTCAAGCGCGACTATGTGGCGCGCATGGACCTGAGTGACGCGCAGACGGTACTGGCACAACTGCCAGCAGCCTTCGAGCACTTCAACGAGGTGCATCCGCATTCTTCGCTGAAAATGCGTTCACCTCGGGAGTTCAGGCGGCAACAGGCTGCAGAGGCTGACCAAGTGCTTTATTGCGAATAGGGTGGGGTCGGGAATACGGGGGCAACATCA